>JBPCQV010000235.1:0-3091 GCA_050997725.1 Acidimicrobiia bacterium | reverse complement strand
TCCCAGTCCGCTCCGGGGAAACAGCTCTTCTCCCCCCACAGAGAAAAGCAAGGGGGGGCCGCCGGCCATCGGGATGGGCCCGGCCCCACTGCTCCTGCACGGGACGACGGTGGCCACCAATGCACTCCTCGAGGGCAAGGGAGCTCGGACCGCGCTCATCACGACCCGCTGCTTCGAGGATGTGCTCGAGATCGGGCGGCAGGACCGGCCGTCCATCTATGACAGCAACAGCGATCGCCCCCACAGCATGGTTGATCGATCGCGAAGGCATGGCTTCGGCTCGGTGGCGGACCTGCGCCACTTTCTCGACGAAGCTCGTCCTGAATCAGTCGCCATCGGGCTGCTCGATTCCCATCAAGACAGCTCCGTCGAGATCGGGGTCGCCCAAGCGGTCGAAGCCTGGAATCCGTCCACTCCGGTCAGCCGGTCGTCGTTCGTCAACCCCGAGTTTCGGGAATACGAGCGGATCGCCACCACGGTGCTGAACGCGTATCTGCGCCCAGTAGTAGGTAGCTATCTGCGCTCCCTCGAGGATCGACTCGAGCGAAGGACACTGGTCATGCGCTCTTCCGGCGGTCTTACCTCGACCACCGGCGCCGCCGAGCTGGCGGCCTCGATCTTGCTTTCGGGTCCCGCCGGTGGAGTCGTGGCCGCCGCCGCGTGTGGGGCGAGACACGGGTGGAAGCGAGTCATCTCCTTTGACATGGGCGGAACCTCCACCGACGTCTGCCGGATCGAGAACGGTCAGCCTCAGCTTGGAGCTGGTCGATCGATCCGGGGCTATGTCTGCCGGCTTCCCACCGTGGCCGTTCACACCATCGGCGCCGGCGGAGGATCGATTGGGTGGATCGATGATGGCGGGGCGCTGCGAGTCGGTCCTGAGAGCGCAGGCGCCTGGCCGGGCCCGGCCGCCTACGGGCGGGGCGGCACCGAGCCAACCGTCACCGATGCCAACCTCATGCTGGGCAGGTTGGGTTCGTCGCTCGCGGGAGGTACCGAGCTCGATGCGGATCTGGCGCATGGGGCATTGGCGACGCTCGGCGGCAAGCTCGGGATCAGCCCCGAAGCGGTGGCGCGGGGAATGATCGACATCGTCAATGCGCATATGGAAGGAGCGATCCGGCGGGTGTCGGTTGAGGAAGGCGCCGATCCCCGTCACGCAGCCTTGCTGGCCTTCGGGGGTGCAGGGGGGCTCCACGCCACGGCCGTAGCCCGGGAACTCGGCATGGCCGCCGTCCTGGTCCCTCCGCATCCGGGCGTGTTCTCAGCGTTGGGCCTTCTCCTTAGTCCTATGCGACATGACGTCACGCATTCGGTGATTGGCGTCGAGACCGAGGTCCTCGACGACACCATTGCGAACCTCGAAGATCGAGCGCGCGACGAGATGGCCGTAGTGCTCGGGGTGGAGGCCAAAGAGATGAGTGTCACTCTCGACGTTCGCTACCGCGGGCAATCGCATGAGACGCCCGTGGAGTATGTCCGCGGCAGCGGTCGCTTGCGCGCCGATTTCGAAACCGCCCATCGGGCGCGGAACGGCTTTGTCACGAGCGACGTCGAGCTCGAAGTCGTGACCGTCCGGTTGGCCGCCACCGCACCCGCAGTTCTCAGTTGGAGCCAAGTCCGGGGAACGCTCGACCCGGGAACCGAGCTCGAGGGCCCAAGGCTCATCGAAGGCCCGAATGCGACGATCTATCTAGACGACGGCGAGCGACTGATCGTCCTTGCTGATGGCACGATGGAGATCACTTGGTGAACAGCGAATGATCGATCCGATCTCGCTCGAGGTGTTTCGTAACCGAATAGCGGCGGTGGCCAGCGAGATGGGGGATGTTCTGCGACGAACGGCCCATTCACCGAACATCAAAGAGCGGGCCGACTGCTCGGTCGCGATCTTCGATCCGGCCGGAGAGATGGTCGCGCAGGCCGAGCACATCCCGGTGCATCTCGGTTCGATGCCCGCCTCGGTGTTGGCGGTGATCGAGCGCTTCGACCCGGTGCCGGGGCTGCAGTATGCGGTGAACGATCCGTTCGCGGGCGGCACTCATCTCAATGACCTAACCCTGGTCCGTCCGGTTTTCGTCGGCACGGCGCTCATCGGCTGGGTTGCCAATCGGGCCCATCACGCCGACGTCGGCGGCGAGGCGCCGGGATCGATGCCGACGTTTGCCACCCGTCTCTCGCAGGAAGGCCACGTCGTCTCCCCGATGGCCGCGGTTCGAGATGGGAGCTGGCTCGAGGAGTTCCACGAACCGTTCCTCCTGGCAACGAGAACCCCTCGCGAGAGGGCGGGAGATCTGGCGGCTCAACTCGGGGCCAATGAGCTTGGGGCGTTGCGTCTCACCGAGGTGGCCGCCGGCGATGTCCCTGGCTATCACGGCTTGACGGGAGCGTTGCTCGACTATGGGGAGCGGCGAATGGGATCCGCCCTGGCGAATCTGAACGAAGGCACCTTTGCCTTCGAGGATTGGGTCGAATGGGGCGATGTCGACCTCGCGATTCGAGTCGCGGTGACTGTGAGCAACGGCGAGCTCACCGCCGACTTCACGGGTACTGATTCCCAAATCGACGGCAACCTCAACGCGGTCGAGGCCGTCACTCGGTCGTGTCTCTATTACGCCGTGCGAGTGGCGACTGACCCGACGATCCCGGCCAACGGAGGCTGCTATCGATCGCTGTTCCTCATCGCGCCGCGCGGTTCTTTGGTGAACGCGATCGATGGGGTGGCGGTTGCGGCCGGAAACGTGGAGACCAGCCAACGAATCGCCGATGTCCTGCTGGGCGCGCTGGCGGGGGCGGCACCGGAACGGGTCCCCGCGGCGAGCCAAGGGACCATGAACAACGTTTTGATCGGGAACGAGCGCTTTGCCTACTACGAGACGCTGGGCGGGGGTCAGGGTGGGCGTCCCACCAAAGCGGGGCAGTCGGGGATCCACACCGGGATGACCAACACCGCCAACACGCCGATCGAGTCGCTCCACCAGCATTATCCGTTTCGGGTGACTCGGTACACGCTTCGGCGCGACTCCGGCGGCGAGGGCCGCTTTCGTGGCGGGGAAGGGCTCGAGCGCGAGATCGAGTTCCTGGAGGAGTG
>JBPCQV010000228.1:0-3775 GCA_050997725.1 Acidimicrobiia bacterium | reverse complement strand
CTCCGTCGTTGGCTGCCGCCATCGCGACGATGGGCTTTTACGCAGAGAACCCGGTCATCGAAACCCTGGCGAAGCAAGGTGATCGCTTGGCTGCAGGTCTACGAACGGTGGCCAAAGGGCGCGGGGTCGAAGACCAGTTCACCGTCTTCGGGCGCGGCTGCGGCCTGCTCTATGGCACCAAGGACCAGGACGGCAATCCTTCGCAGCCTTTTCGAACCCTCTTCCTGCAAGAGACCGTCAAACGGGGCTTGCTGGCTCCTTCTTTATTCGATAACTACTCGCACACCGACGAGCTGGTCGACCGCACGATCGAGATCGTCGACGAAGCGCTTGTCGTCTACGCCCGCGCCCTTGAGGACGGCTGGGAAGAACACCTGGTTGGTCGCCCGGTCGCCCCAGTGATGCGTAGGTTCAATCGCGCCTGAAGTAACCGATACTTATGTATCCATACCAAGACCTTCTCTTCACGTGTCACCTCTGCACACCTTCGGCCGGTCGTTGTCGCTCTGCTGATTTTCGCTGCCGCCCTCTCCATTCGGCTCGTCGGAATCGGGTCGAAAAGCCTCTGGGGGGACGAGGGCGCCACCTTCGCTTTTGCCCAGGAATCGGTCGCCGAGATTCTCGACGTCCAGGACAACCACCCACCCGGCTACTACCTCCTGATTCACGCGGTCACCCGGCTGAGCGCCTCCGAAGCGGCACTGCGACTTCCGTCGGCGTTGGCGTCGGCGGCCGCCGCCGCTCTCCTCTACCTCATCGGAGCGCGCCTATTCGGGCCGGCCGTTGGCATCGGGGCGGGCGTCCTTGCGGTCGTGTCTCCGCTCGATGTCTGGTACGCCCAGGACGCGCGGCACGCCGCCCTGGCTGCCTTCTTCGTCTTGCTCGCGTTCTACCCACTGATGCACACGACGCGATGGAGCGGAGCCCTTTCCGCGCTCGCCCTCTCCCTGGGGCTCTTCGTCGACTACATCGTGCTCATTGGTTGGACGGGGATCGGGGGCGCCTATGCCGTCTACTGGTGGAGCCGCGATCGACGTCGAGTCCGGCAATTTGGCCTCGTCAGCGTGGTCCCGCTTGGACTGTTCTTCGCCTTGTACGGCGCCTCGCTTGAAGAGGCGATGTCGACGCTGACGACCTTTGGCGCCGATTGGTACCAGTACCTTTTCGCCGTGCCCGGCTTTGGCAGCGGCGTGGCTGTCGTTTTGGTCACCTTCGCTCTTTCGGTCGGTGTCTCCTGGGTGATGGCCCGTCTGTTGGCCCGACCCATCTGGCCATGGCTGGCTTTGGTGGGCTTTGCGGCGCTGACCCTGTTCATCCCGATTCCACGGGCGTACTCAATCGAGAAGATCATTGTGATTGGCTGGCCCCTGGTGTTGCTAACCATCAGTTGGCTCATCGTCAATCGGGTCCCGCGTCAGGCGAAGCCGGCGACGGTGGCCGCCCTCCTTTCCGCATCAGTTGTAGCGACTGCGATCAACCTGTTCGTCATCGAGAAAGAGGATTGGCGATCGGTCACCGCCGCCATCAACGCCCGCTCTGAGCAGGCTGACATGGCCTGGGTTGGCGACCTCCCCTGGTCGGCCGATACCTACAACTATTACGGTGGAACCCTCCCGGTCTCGGGCGTCTCGGACCCCGCATCCGTGGTGCAGACAGCCCAGCCGGAAGCGGTGTGGCTCGTGGCCTCGCGCGCCCCCCGCGACGAAGCTCCTTCGCTCGTGGCCGAGGCGTGGTTCGACGAGAACTGGCAACTAGTCGAAGAGCAGACGTTTTACCGGTTGGTCCTCAAGCACTACCGGCCGCCGCCGGAACTCCAGCCTTAGCGGCCTTGGCGTGATAGGACGAGCGGACCAAGGGGCCGGATTCCACGTGGGGAATCCCAATCGATTCCCCAAAGGACCGATATTCGAGAAACTCCGCGGGAGGCACATAGCGATCGATCGGTCGATGCCGAGGGGTTGGCCGCAAATACTGGCCAATCGTCACGATGTCGACCCCGATCGCACGGAGATCGGCGAGCGCTCCGAGCACTTCCTCCTTGCTCTCGCCCATGCCGACGATCAAGCCCGACTTGACCAGTAGTCCCGCCGCCTTGGCGCGGGCCAGCAAGGCGAGAGAGCGTCCGTCGTTCGCCGCGGTCCGAATCTCGCGCTGAAGCCGAAGCACGGTCTCGGTGTTGTGATTGAGCACCTCCGGCGCCGCGTCGAGGATGGTCTCCAACGCGTCGAGATCTCCTTTCAGGTCAGGTATCAAGACTTCGATCTCGCACGTGGGGAGGAGGCGACGGGTCTCGCGAATCGTGGCTGCAAAGATGCCCGCTCCCCCATCGGCCAAGTCGTCACGATTCACCGAGGTGATGACGGCATGGGCAAGTCCCATGCCCTTGATCGCTTGGGCGGCGCGAAACGGCTCGAGCTCGTCGAACTCGGTGGGTTTGCCAGTGGTGACGTTGCAGAACCCACACGCGCGGGTGCACTTGTCCCCAAGGATCATCAGCGTCGCCGTCCCGGCCCCCCAGCATTCGTAAATGTTTGGGCATCCGGCCTCCTCACAAACGGTGTGCAGGTCGAGAGACCGCATGAGCTTCTTCAACGAGAGATAGTCGTCGTCCATCCGCGCCGTCACCTTCATCCACTCGGGTCGTGGCGGTTCTCCGGGAAGACGCCCGTTGACCATGAGCGGTTGCAATTGGTGGCGATCGGGCGAGAAAGTCCCCGCTTCGAGCAGCCGATCGACCTCAAAGTCTCGGGTCACGCCTTGGCGACCGGGGAAGGCTCCGAGCTGTGTCGCCGCTGGGCCGAAAGTTGCCACGAATCGCGGGATCAGAGTTTGCACTGCCTCTTCGAGGGTGACCCGCCGGCCCAACAGCGAGCTCAGGGTGGTCACGGGTCGATCGGTGATCCCACACGGGTTCATTCGCGCAAAGAACTCCAAATCGGGATCGAGGTTGAGCGCGAAGCCGTGCATGGTCACTTGTCGCGAGACCCTGACCCCGATCGCTGCCACCTTGCCCTGCTCGGTCCAAACTCCAGTCAGCCCTTCCTCTCGCCAACCCGCCACCCCAAAGTCGGAAAGGGTGTCGATGAGCACCTGTTCGAGCGCCCGCACGTAGGGCACGATCAGCTTGGGGTCGGAGAGCTTGAGGATCGGATAGCCGACGAGCTGGCCAGGCCCGTGGAAGGTGATGTCGCCGCCTCGATCTACGTGGTGAAGCTCGGCATCGAAGAGGCTGTCGGCAGGGACGAGGAGGTTGGTGCCGTCCCCATTGCGTCCGACGGTGTAGACGGGCGGGTGCTCGGGCAGAAGCAGGTAATCGTCGCCGCGGCCCTCGACTCTCCCGCTCCACAGCGCCTTCTGCAGATCCCAGGCCTCGAGATACGGGAGGCGGCCGAGCCAGCGGACGCGGATCAGGTCAGCTCCTGGTTCCAGTCCCACGTCTCGAGATTCTGTTTGATCCGGCCAAGGAACAGCACGGCGGTCGATCCGTCAAACGCCCGGTGGTCCCAGGAGAGCCCGAGATAACTGATGTGCCGAACGGCGATGGTGTCTTGACCCTCAGGAGTGGTGACGACCGCCGGCCGCTTGGCGACAGTGTCGGTCGAGAGAATGCCGACGTTGGGGACGTTGATGATCGGCGCACTCATGAAGGATCCGTACGGGCCCGGGTTGGTGATCGAGAAGGTCGAGCCGCTGACATCGTCGGGGTCGAGCTTCCCCGCCCTGGCCTTCTCGGCCAGCTCGCGGATGCGACGGGCCAAGCCGACGAGCCGGAGAC
>JBPCQV010000063.1:0-8086 GCA_050997725.1 Acidimicrobiia bacterium | reverse complement strand
ATCACGAGCTCGGCCGCCTGCTCGCCATCCTCGGAGGTTGAGGTCCAGCCGAAGCTGAATCGAAGCGAACGCCGAGCGGTCTCCGGGCTCACGCCCATCGCCTCGAGGACATGGGAGACGGTGGTCGCCCCCGACTGACAGGCCGACCCCGCCGACGCGGCAAGGCCCAATCGGTCGAGCCGGACCAGCATGGTGTCGGCCGGGACCTCGAACCGCAGATGGGAAATATGGGGAACGGCGGAGTCGACAGGGATCGTCCGCTCAACTCGATCGCTCAGCTTCGCCTCGAAACTTTGCCGGGCCTCGGAAGTAGTGGCAACAAAACAGGCCCGGTAAGCCGCGGCAGCCTCCATCGCCGCCGTCATTCCGACGATTCCGGCCACGTTGTGGGTGCCCGAACGCCGGCCCATTTCCTGGCCGCCCCCGTTCAAGAGCGGTTCGAGCCGAGTGCCTTCCCGGACATAGAGGAGGCCGACGCCCTGCGGGCCTCCGAACTTGTGGGCAGCGAGCGAGATCAGGTCCGCCTGTGAGGCTGACACTGCCTGGCACCCAAAGGCCTGCACGGCGTCGGAATGAAAGACGATCCCACGGTCGGCGAGCGCGTGGGCGATGTCGTCGATGGGTTGGCGGGCCCCGGTTTCGTTATTGACCGCCATCACCGAAACGAGCGCGGTGTCAGCGGTGGTGGCGGCGAGGACGGCATCGGGATCGACCACACCCTCGCGGTTGACCGATACGATCGCGACCTCGCGTCCCAGCCTTGCAAGGAAGGCGGCTGTGGCCAGGACCGCTTCGTGCTCGACCGCGGACGTCACCACCTGGCCCGAAACCGCGGCCCTGCCCATCAAGGCGAGGTTGTCCGCCTCGGTGCCACCGCCGGTAAACACGATCTCGGCCGGCTTCGCCCCAAGAACGGTGGCGACTCGCTCGCGCGCTCCTTCGAGGGCGTTCTTGGCCCGCCGGCTGATGGCGTGGCTGCCGGACGTGTTGCCGAACTGCGGTCCGAGCCACGGCGCCATGGCCGTGGCTGCCTCGGGGCGGAGAGGCGTGGTGGCCGCGTGGTCAAGGTAGAGCATCGGGCAGAATTGTCCCATATGCACCCGATCACGGTCTCGATCAACCTCGACGCTCCCCTCCAAAGGGTCTGGGATGTCCTTTCCGATCTCGAGAACCAGACGGACTGGATGGGCGACGTCGATTCGTTGACGTTCGCGACCGAGCAGCGCCATGGTGTCGGGACCGAGATGATCGTCGCCACCAAAGTCGGCCCCCTGCGGCTCACCGATCGCATGCTGGTCACGGCCTGGGAGCCCCCGACGCGGATGACGGTCGTCCACCAAGGAACCGTCGAAGGCATCGGCGAGTTCGTGCTTGCTCCGATCGGCGGCGCCACCCGTCTCACGTGGACCGAAGACCTTCGGTTTCCGTGGAAGTTGGGCGGCGGGATCACGGCCATTGCCAGCCGCCCCATCCTCGCCACGGTCTGGCGCCAAAATCTCAAGCGCCTCCGCTCCTTGATCGACGGCATCGCCGATTGATGATGTCAACCCGCCGGCAATTCCTGCTCCTGCCTTTCCACCGAGCTCACCCTTCACCATCGATCGCAATGGCCGGCTACGGGTTGGAGGTGATCCCCAGGGAGGGGTGGGCCGAGAACCGACCACAGCTTGAAGATCCCGGCGCCGAGGAGGTTCGGTTCCTATTGGTTCATCATTCGGCCACCTCCAATAGCTATGGCGACGACGAGGTGCCCGCGATCCTCCGTGGTTTCTATGACCTCCACACCGGCCCCGAGAGGGGTTGGGGTGACATCGCCTATAACTTCTTGATCGACCGTTTCGGGCGGATCTGGGAAGGGCGGGATGGATCCGTGGAAGGTGCGGTGATGGCCGACGCCACCGGAGGCAACCAGGGCTTTTCGCAGCTCGCCTGTCTGGCCGGTGACTTCACAACCGAGATGCCAACCCCGGACGCGTTGGCTTCTCTCACCCGTTTGCTGGGGTGGATGGCGGATCGATACCGCATCGACACCGCACCGGAAGCGATGGTGGTCTTTATCTCCCGCGGATCGAACCGTTGGGAGGCCGGGGTCGAGGTCGAGACCCCGACTATCGCCGGCCATCGGGACATGTCGATCACTTCTTGCCCGGGCGACGCCTTCTATCCCTATGTCGTTGACGGATTGGCCGCGGAAGTTGAAGCCTTCCGGCAGGAGCTCCGGGACGCACAGTCTGCCGTGCCGCTCGAGACCACGACCACGTCGGCAGCGATTCAACCTCCAACAACCGCTGCGGCGATCACCACCACGTCGACATCCATCGCCGCGACGACGGCCACGAGTCCACCGCCAGCCGTCGCCACGCAGCGCAACGTCAGCTACTGGGTTCAGGGTCTCTTGGCCACCGGCTTTCTCAGCCTTCTTTGGGTTCTGCGGCGCCGACTCAGTGGCCGCTGAAGTTGGCGGCGCGCTTTTCGATGAAGGCCGCGACGCCCTCGCGAGCATCTTGAGTCCAAAAGCTTTCGCCAAAGGCCTGAGCTTCGATTTCCATCGCCTCCGACAACGGGAGGTTGTTGCCTTCGGATAGGGCCTGCTTGGCAGCGGTAAGGGCGCGAGTCGGGCCCGTGGCCCACTCGGCCGCCGCTTTCATCGCTTCGTCGAGGACCGACTCGGTCGGGAAGACCCGATCAGCGAGACCGATCGCCAGAGCTTCTTCCGCGCTCAGTTGGCGGCCGGTGTAGACGATGTCCTTCGCCTTTTGAAATCCGACCAGTCGTTGCAGCCGCTGGGTGCCGCCGGCGCCCGGGATCAGACCGAGCTTGATCTCCGGCTGTCCGACGCGGGCGTCGTCGGCGAGAAAGCGGAAGTCGGCGCCCATCGCCAGCTCGAGCCCACCGCCGAGGGCGTAGCCGTGAATGGCGGCAATGGTCGGCTTCTCCAGCCGATCAAGGATCCAAACCGCCTCCACCAAACTCGAGGCCAACCGCTCTTCCCGACCAATGTCGTAGGCCGCTTGAAAACCCTTGATGTCGGCCCCGGCCGCGAAATGCGGCTGCCCGGTGACGACCAGAGCCCGCACCGCCGGATCCTGGGCAAGGGTAAAGGCCTCGAGGAGATCCGCCGAGAGATCGGCAGACAAGGCGTTGACGGGGGGGCGGTTGAGACGGACGAGAGCGACCGCGCCCTCGATTGTGTATTCGACCAGTTCCATAGGGCCTCTAGGACGCAACCATTTGGCGGGGAGTCTACGACCGTGGCCAAAACCTGTTCGCGCATCAGACGCAACCGATGTATAGGTCGCGTTTGATGCGCGATAGGCGATGCCGCTGTGCGGGTTATCTCCTGGGGGGTCGAGAGGTTGACGTCGTGTTGATCGTGGTCGAAGTAGTGCTGCTCGTGGACGAAGTGCTGCTCGTCGTAGAAGTGCTCGTCGTAGAAGTGCTCGTCGTTGATGAAGTCGTAGGCGGAGAGGTCGTCGTGGTTGTCGTCGGGGGCGTCGTGCAACCGCTCACCCAGAAGACCTTGTGCTTGGTGTCTGCACCCTGCGACCCGTCGGCGTTGACCGTCAGCTTGATGTGGTAGCCCTGTTGCGGGTGCGGTGTAAACCCAGCGAGCAGAGCGCTCAAGTCGTAAGTCGCTGAGGCGTCCAATCCGGCCTCGCTACCACCACCCGAATTGTCGTCTTCGCCGATGAAGACTTCATCGGTGAGAATTACCTCGTTGCCGGTTGGTGGATGGACTGCGAAGGTCACATCTGCGAACAGATCGCCTTCGTCGAACCCATAGAAATCCACCTGGAACACGCACCCCACGTGGGGTTCGTTGTTGGGGTGATCGTCGAACGCAACGCCGTCGATCTTGACGGTGCCGTTGTTGCCGGGTGGGTTCGGTGCTCCCACCGCCGCCGTCGCGACCCACGCGAGGCTGGCCACCATCGCCATCACCGTCGACGCTGCCAAAAGCCCGCGTTTGGATCCGAATGAAACCATCTCGCCCATAATTCCTCCCTGTCTTACACCCGTTTCTGAAACCTATCCCTATGGCCCGTAGGAGTCAAGGCCAAGGTCGTTTACTAATCCGAACGACCCATGTTCATCGACCTGACAGGCGCTCCTCGTACGGGAAGATGTCGATCAGCTCGTGGGCTGCCACCCGCTTCTGCACTTCGAGCCACCAGTCGGCGGTATAGAGATCGCGGTGGTGGTCCATGAACACCCGCTTCAGATCACCGTCGACACCGAGATAGCGAACGAACTCCTCGGGGAAGACATCGTCGGGACCGACCCCAAACGTCGGCTCGTCACCCATGCTCTCATCCTCAGGCAATCTCCGAAATACACACCGGTCGATCGTGGTGAGTTCGTCGTAGTCGTAGAACACCACCCGGCCGTGGCGGGTGACGCCGAAGTTCTTCAACAGGAGATCTCCGGGGAAGATGCCGGAGGCGCCCATCTCTTTGATCGCCGACCCGTAATCAATGATCGCAACCGCGGCCAAGTCAGCATCGGCGTCGCGCAGGTAGATGTCGAGGGGGATGACCCTTCGTTCTATATATGCGTGACGGATGACGACTTGGTCGTCGCTCAACTGGAGCGACCGGGCGCATTGGTTGGTGAGGGCAGCGAGCAGCTCGGCCGAGAAGCGAGCTCGGTCGAATTCGAGGTACTCGAACTCCTGGGCATCCACGAGTCGACCAGCCCGGTCGGCGCGAAACACGAGCCGGTATCGGTCGCGCACATCGCTGCGGGTGGTGCGCTTAGGAGCGGGGAAACGATCCTTGATCACCTTGATCACCACGTCGAAGCCCGGAATCGTGAAAACAACCATCACCAAACCCCTTGTACCGCGGGCGAGAGTGAAGCGCTCGCCTGTGCTGGCGAGGTGAGAAAGCAACTCTCGATAGAGCGCGGTCTTGCCATGCTTGTGGTGGCCGATCGCGATGTACAGCTCGGAAGGTCGTTTGCGCGGCATCAAGGAGCGCAGGAAGAGGACGAGGTCGTAAGGACGGTCGGCCTCTACATGAAAATAGGACCGGGTGAACGAGAAGAGGATCGAGACTTGGTTCTCGGTGAGGAGAACGGCGTCGATGTGGCCGCCTTTCGTGTTCAGCAGAGCGAGCACCAAAGGAACCACATGCGACCCGCTGTAGATCCTACCAACGAGATAGGCGGCTTTGCCGCGATAAAAAACCGCGTCGACGATGTCGGCGCGATCGATCACTCGCAGGGCTCCGCTACGGCGCAGGTGTTCGCCGATCCGGAGCGCGGCCTGCACTGACTCGTCGTCGACTTGTGGAAACTCGACCCCTAGCTTGGCGTCGGCGATGATTCTCTTCACGAGGTCCGCGATGGGTTCCGACTGTTCATAGGAGCGGTAGACGCCCCGCTCGGCCTCGATCGGGGGGACATCGAAATCGCTGTCGACGAACTCGATGTTGGCGTCGACTCCCACCGTCGTGAAGATCTTGCGCGACACCGAGTTGAAGAACGTCTCGGCGACCTCCCAATCGGGCCGACCGGCGATTAGGCCCGAGTAGACCGCCTTCAACAGGGTCCACAGATGGCGATCCTCGACCCGGTCCCCGAGCAGGGTGGCCAGCGCCGCCACGCCTTCGCCGACCGCTTTCCCGTAGATGTCAAACCGCTGGGTCGCATCGGACGCCATCCCGGCCCAGTCGGCCTCGATGAAGCGGATACGCGCCCGACGGGTGACAATCCGGTACCGATCGCCAAAGTCGACAAACGAATCGACGATCACCTTGGCGGCGAGATTCGACAACCGCGAGTCGCTCAGGATCGGCACCGTGCTCACCGAGACATTCTGCCCCGTGTGTACCCGGCTTCCATCTCTGGGCTGCAATCGTCGCTGTACGACGGTTGCTACCCAGGGTTTGCCAAAAGGGGGGTGCCCGGGGTGGGACTCGAACCCACACGCCTCTCGGCAAGGTGTTTAAGACCTCTCTGTATACCTGTTCCAGCACCCGGGCGGTCGAGGAAGGTTAGGAGTCGATGGTCAGAAGGCCGGCGGTTATCCCGTCGAGCAAGCCACTCGTGGAAACCTCTATCGAAGCCGCCTCGACCGCCGTCAGCGCTCCTTCGGCGACGACCGCGCCAGCCAGGATCACCGAGGCCCGGGCGGGGTCGAGCCCGGGAATGGCGGCGGTCTCCTCGATCGACATCCCGGCTAACCGGTCGATCCAGGCGGTGATCGCCAGCAAGGTCAAGACATCCGCGCCTTCAATCGACGCGAGGCTGGTCCAGGTGCCGGCCACTCCCAGGACAGGGCCGGCAAACGGAGCCACGCCAATGAAGGACTCTGCCACCATTGCCCGGCCGGCGGTCAACTGTTCGATCGTTGCCGGTCTGGGGCTGAGAACTCGATCGGTCAGCCGCACCGAGCCGATCTCGTAGGAAGTTCCTCCCGCGGCGGTAACAAACTCGGTCGAGCCTCCGCCGATATCGATCACCAAAGGGGCGTCGGTGCGTCCGGCGGTTGCCCCGGCAAAGGCAAGACTCGCCTCCTCCTCGCCGCTGATCAGCTCGGGACGTACTCCGAGGGCGAGCTCGGCCCTATCGAAAAACCGCTCACGGTTGGAAGCGTCTCGGGCCGCCGACGTCGCCACGGCTCGACGCTTGGCAACCCCGGCCTTGTTCATCCGAGCTCCGAACTCGGCCAGCGCCAGCAGGGTGCGGTCCATGGCTTCATCGGATAGGCGGCCGCTCTCATCGACGCCGGTGCCCAGTCCGGTGACTCGCTCCCATCGTCCGAGTTCAACCGTCCCGTCACCGATCTGCTGGATCATCAAGAGGCGCATCGAGTTCGTCCCGATGTCGACCGCCGCCACCTTGGGAATGGCGCTCAACGCGGTTCCCGCCACTCCGGATTACGAGCTCCGGACACGACGCAGGGAACATCACAGTCGAGAGGCTCGATCTCGTCGGCCACTTCGAGACCGACTGGGTTCTCGTTGCCGGCGGCGTGATCGGCGTAGTGGGCGTGCAGGCATTTGATTCCGACCGCGGCCCCGCCTACGCCCCCGGAGGCACGGTGATCGGTGTCGGCTGGCAGGAGTCGGTTCCGCTCCAACGCGTAACGCTGGTGTGTCTCGATCAAGGCCGACTCAAACGCGGAATCGTGCCGACGTCGCTCTTCGAATCGCTTGATCTCGCCTGCCGACTCGAGCCGGGACACCCGCTTCACCGCCAGCGGGCAGGTCAACCACAACATCGTCGGAAAGGGTGTGCCGTCGTCGAGGATTGGCGGCACTTGAACTACGACCGGGAGGCCCAAATGGCAATTGGTCACCACCTGCGAGTCCGCTCGCAGCGGCCGCCCGATCTGGGCGGCGATGACGTCGTTCACCCCGAGCTGTCGGCGCCGGAGAGGAAGTCCCAGATCCCCCGCCACCAGGGAACTTCGGCTGCCAGCGTCGCTATGGGGACTGCGACGACTGATGTTGGCTCAGAGACGAGGACGACGAACCCGATTTCGCCGGGCATCACGTAGCCGAACTTCTCGCGCGCCATTCGCTCGATCTCGCCGGGCGTGTCAAGGGCCAGCACCTCGTTGGCAAGCAATCCGTTCTCGACTTCGATGGCGGCCAGCTCGACTCTCGCTTCGTCGAGGCGACTCCGTTGGTCGATGATTTGCCGGAAAGGGATTGCCGAAGCGAGAAACGAGATGATGATCAGGGCCAATGCCAGCGTGCCGATCCGCATTGCCACTCTCGTCGCCCGCGTCATTTCGAGAACTTCCGAAATGTGTCCCAGCCGCCGTAACGAGCTTCGGTGCCAAGAGCCTCTTCAATTCGTAGCAGTTGGTTGTACTTGGCGGTGCGCTCCCCCCTAGCCGGCGCCCCCGATTTGATCTGGCCCGCGTTGGTGGCGACGGCCAGGTGGGAAATGAACGAGTCCTCGGTCTCGCCTGAACGATGGCTCACCATTTGCGCGTAGCCGGCCCGGCGCGCGGTTTCCATCGTGTGGAGGGTCTCCGACAGGGTCCCGATCTGGTTCACCTTGATCAGAATGGCATTGGCGACCCCGGTTGTGATGCCTTTCCGCAAAATCTCCTCGTTGGTGACGAAGAGGT
>JBPCQV010000057.1:0-19469 GCA_050997725.1 Acidimicrobiia bacterium | reverse complement strand
ACAAGAGCCTGGGCCGCTTCCAACTCACCGGAATTCCCCCGGCCCCGATGGGAATGCCCCAAATCCAGGTGACCTTCGATATCGACGCCAACGGCATCGTCAATGTTTCGGCAAAGGACATGGCGACAAGCCGCGAGCAGGCGATGACCATCACCGGCGGCACTGCCCTCGCCAGGGACGACATCGACCGGATGGTCAAGGACGCCGAGGCCTATGCCGACGAGGACCGACTCCGGCGCGAACAGGTCGAAACTCGCAACCAAGCCGATCAATTGGTCCATCAGACCGAGAAGGTCGTCAAGGAACAAGGCGAGAAGCTCAACGATGAGGAACGGGCGAGCATCGAGTCCGCACTGACCGACCTCAAGACGACTCTCGAGGATCCGAGCGCGGAAACGACCACGCTTCGCTCACGGATCGAGGCGCTCGTAACCGCGAGCCAGGGTGCGTTCAGCCGGATGTACCAGGAGTCGGCCCAAGCCAACACGACGGGCCAGGCGGCCGGTAGCGACGGCAACGACGACGACGTGGTCGAAGCCGAGATCATTGACGAGGGCGAGAATGGGTAACGACCTCCCAGAGGTTGATGCCAGTTGGGTGGAGACGGACGAGCCGGTCAATGAAGTTGAGGCCGAGCCAGTTGAAGTCGACGAACTAACCGCCGCCCGGGGCGAGGCCGAGTCACACCTGAACGACCTCCGCCGGGTCGCGGCCGATTTCGAGAACTACCGCAAACGCACCCAGCGCGAACTCACAAGCATCATCGAGCGGTCCTCCGAGCGCGTTGTCGGATCCTTGCTGCCGGTGCTCGACAGCCTCGATTCAGCGCTGGCGATTGAGACCTCCACCGAAGCCGAGGAGAAGCTCAAAGCCGGAGTCCGCGGAACTCGCGATCAGCTCCTCGATTTGCTCGAACGTGAAGGACTTGAGCCGATCGAGGCGATCGACGAACCCTTCGACCCGGTCCGGCACGAGGCCGTCGCGACCAACCAGGACGGCGAGGAGCCATTGGTGGTTTTGACCCAGTACCGGAAAGGCTATTTGCTAAAAGGCAAAGTGTTGCGAGCAAGCTTGGTGGGCGTCGGCCATCGAGAGGCCTAGACCTTGAACCGCGACTGGGTTGAAAAGGACTTCTACCAAGTGCTCGGGATCGCCAAGACGGCCGCTCCCGAGGAGATCAAACGCGCTTATCGCAGGCTCGCCCGGAAGTTCCACCCCGATGCCAATCCCGGCGACACAGCAGCCGAGGAGAAGTTCAAGCAGATCTCTGAGGCCTATGCGATCCTCTCCGACACCGAGCAACGCAAGGAGTACGACGAGCTCCGGCGCTTGGTCGAATCCGGTGCGTACCGCAACTCCGGCGGTCGGCAGTCGGGCAGCCCGTTCGACGCCGGCGGCCAAAGAATTCGGGTCGAGGATCTGGGTGATCTTTTTGGGGGCGGACTCGGCGACCTATTCGGAGGAAGGTCCTCGCGGGGACGCCAGGGTCCGCGGCAAGGCGCCGACACGTCCACCGATCTCACCATCTCATTCGACGACGCCGTCGCCGGTTTGGTGACTGAGATCGCCCTCCGTAGCGAAGCGCCTTGCAGTCGTTGTGGAGGATCGGGAGCTGAGCTGGGAACGGCTATCGACGTCTGCCCGAATTGCGGAGGCGACGGCGTCGTGGCCTCCAATCAAGGGTTCTTCTCCTTTAGTCAGCCGTGCCCCCAATGCGGTGGGAGCGGCCGTTCGATAACGACGCCTTGCTCCCAATGCCGGGGTCGGGGGACTGAATTCCGGACCCGCAACATAAAGGTCAAGATTCCCGCCGGAATCAAAGACGGTGCGACGGTCCGTCTCGCCGGCAAAGGAGCGCCCGGCCAAGGCGGGGGTCCTCCGGGTGACCTGATCGTGAAGGTCCATGTCGGCAGCCATCAGCTGTTCAAACGGCGTGGGGATGACCTTCACCTGACGGTGCCAGTCAGTTACACCGAAGCTGCTCTCGGCACCTCGATCGAAGTTCCGACACTTGAGGGCAAGGTGACGATCAAGGTGCCCGCCGGCACGGCCAGTGGCAAAACGCTCCGCGTGAAAGGCCGGGGAATCAACGCGGGAAAGGGGCCAACCGGTGACCTCTATGTGAAGATCGAAGTGGTGGTACCGGCCACGATCTCCAAAGAGGAGAAGCGGCTGCTCGAGGAGCTCGGCGCGCTCGATCGCGACGACCTCCGTGCTCATCTGAGGGCATGATGAAAGGTCGGCAGCAAACCGCGTTCTTCGTGATCTCGGTAGCCGCCGAGATGGCCGGGATGCATCCCCAGACGCTTCGAATCTATGAGCGGAAGGGACTGATCGAGCCGTATCGAACCCCCGGCGGCACTCGTCGCTATTCCTCGTCGGATATCGACCGCCTGAACTTGATCCAGGAGTTGACCAACCGCGGGCTCAACCTCGAAGGGGTCCGGCAGGTGCTGGACCTGAAGAACCAGGTGGAGTCGCTGCGGGCGGAGATCGACGAGCTGCGAGCCGAAATCGCCCTGCAGCGAACCGAAACCGCGCGACTGATCAACGATGTGCACAAGTCGTATCGGCGCGAGATTGTGTTGCGGGCAGAGATGGCCCCCCAGCGCAAAGCGGTCAGGAACCGTCCGACCTGAAGCGGCGTCGAAAGTTCCATGACTAAGAGAATCCTCACCTATATGACGGTTGTCCTGCTGGCCGCATGCGCAGGCACCGGAGCCACAACCACCCTCAACGCTGAACTGTCGCCCTTTGTCGAGGAGTCGACCGTTGAACCCGGCGAGAGCTACTCGTACACAATGTTCGTCACCTGCGGCGAGGCCTTCCGGGCCAACGGCGCTTGGTGGGTGGCCGCGGAGAAATTCTTCGAGCATCCCAACTACCCGTCCGGCTGGCCGGTCGAGGTGTTGAACCAAAGCGCCGTCGACGGTCCTGACGCTTCGATCGAAGGCGTGCTGAACGTCGTCGACGAAGGCACGGTCGAGTTCAATCTCGCCGACGGGACGCCAGTAGCAATCTTCACCCCAGGCGAACCGAGCCGCTGCGGCTAACCACTAACCGAACCTAAGGTTTGCGTGGTGGTATAGCCACCACAATCGTCTTAGGTTTCGGGAAAGTACGATCCGGGCCGGTGAAATACTCCGGCCAGGTTCGCATTTACGACACAAAGGGTTTTCTTCTCACCGTTGGCACGATCGAGGTCACCGATGATGAGGAGCAGGCCACCTGGGTCGGCGCCCTCTCGGTGATCGACGGGACCGGTGTCGCCGGCAAGGCCCTGGTGGTCGATCTGGTGATGGGTGACCAGAAGGGTCGGGCCCAGTTGATTCCGGAGAGCGTAAAGGACGGCATGGCAATCTCGCGGGTCATTGGCCTCTCCGCTGTCGGTGCCATTCGCGAATAGCCATCGCCGCGTTCCACACATCGATGAAGCGCAGATAGAGCGGAGCGAACCCGAACCGAGCAACGTTTGGTGGCCGGTAGTCACCGATGATCTTTTGTTGATGGAGATCGTTGATCAGGTCCTCCGCACCTTCGATGCGAAGACTTACCTGGCTGCCTCGCAGTGCTGGTTCGGCTGGAGTCAGCACCTCGCCGAGGTCGGACACCATCTCGATGAAAGCCCTGGTCAGCGCCTCGGATTTGGCTCTTACCGCCCCCATTTCGACGCCATCAAACGCCGACAGGGCCGTCTCCATCACAGCCATCGAGATGACGTGGGGAGTACCGGAGCGCATGTGATCGATCCCAACCGCGGGCACGTAGGCAGGGTCGAAGTCGAAGGGCGCTTGGTGTGAGAACCAGCCATTGATGGGATTAACGAGTTCGAGGTCCGGTCGGACATAGATGAACGCAGGCGCCCCTGGTCCGCCGTTGAGATACTTGTACCCGCACCCCACCGCCATTTCGACCCGATGCCGATCGAGATCGACTGGCATTACCCCAGCCGAGTGAGACAAATCCCAAATGGTCACCGCCCCTGCTTCATGAGCTCGCGCCGTCAGGGCCGGAAGGTCGTGCCGCCATCCGGTGCGAAAGTCGACCTGAGTGAGGGACAACACCCCGGGTTCGAGCGAATCGGTGACTTGCGCCGGTTCGACGATGTGAAGCTTTCGGCCGGTCAACTCAGCAACCGAGGCGAGCACGTAGAGATCGCTGGGAAAGTTTCCCGAGTCGGTGAGGATGTCGCCTTCAACCAACTGGGTTGCCGCAACCACCGCCTTATAGAGGTTGATCGACGTGGAGTCGGTGCACACGACTGTGCCCGGACCAGCGCCTATGAGCGGGGCAATGAGATCGCCGACCCGGCGCGGCAGGTCGACCCACCCTGCATCCCACCAACCGCGAATCAACATTCGCTGCCAGTCATTTGGGAGACCGTTCATCGTCTCCGCGACGGCTCGCACCGGTGGCCCGAGAGAATTTCCGTCCAGATAGAAGACGCCGTCGGTCAAATCGAAGCGGTCGCGAACGAATGCGAGCGGATCGTTCCGATCGAGGTCGCGGCAATCGCTCTCGGTGATCACAGGGAGCCGACCCTAATATTTCGACATCGGCGCCTTTCTTTCAACCCTGGCCTTGATGGGAGTCCTCGACGGGCTCTGGCTCGGCCTCGTCGCCCGCACCTTCTACCGCCAGCAATTGGGATCGTTGATGGCTCCCCGGCCGAATTGGATCGCTGCCGGAGTCTTTTACCTGCTTTTCGCCGTGGGGGTCACGTACCTCGTGGTCAACCCGGCGATTGCCGACGATCGACCGACGAACGCCTTGTGGCGGGGAGCTCTCTTTGGGTTGGTCGCCTATGCCACGTATGACCTAACCAACCAGGCGACGATCAAGGATTGGCCGATGACGGTCACCGTGGTCGACATGTTGTGGGGGACGGTCATGACGGCGGTCGTTGGCTTTGGCGCCGCCTATCTGATGACCAGGGTTTTTGGATAATCGGAACGCTCGGGTAACGGCAAGGCGATAGCGTTCAGCACGTGTCCCGCCGATTCCTGGTCTGGTCCGCTTGGACAATTACTGGGGTCATCGCGGCTATCGCGACCGTGGTCGTCATCGCGGCGGCCACTTGGCAACACCGCATTTCTCCTGGGCGGAGATGTTCCTGCCTCCGAACTGTTCTGGGCTCCCCTGCCGGCAGTCTTTGCGGTTCTGAGTGCCTTGATCATCACTACCAATCAAAGAATCCCATCGGCTGGCTACTACTAATCCCTGCGATCGGCTCGTCCCTTTCATTTCTGATCAACTCCACGATCGGGTCTCTCGATTCAACACCACGCACTCAAGACATCAACTGACACGGCCCAATGGATCGTGAACTCTTAGCCCACCAAAACGACGGAAACCGCTGTCGTGAGTGGCGAGGACGAGACCATGCTCAATCGCCAAAGCAGCGATCTCGATATCAGGGACGTCGTCGCTCCTCAAACCCGGCGTTGCAGCGAGTTCGGCCGCAATGCGTGCATGCCGCGCTCCCGCGCTGACAAGCCGCGTCGACGGCTGACTGATGATCTCCTCAGCAGTCGCCCATGCCTCAAAGACTCTTAGCGCCGACGATCCGAAAACCCGAATGCTCGAGGCCAGCCGCACAAAGGCGTAAAGCACTGGCCAACAGAGAACCACCGAACCATCGCCGCCTGCAGTTTGTTCGACGAGCCACTCTCTGGCTCTTTGGTGCTCATTGGTGTCGGTGAAGGTTGCGTAAATGATGAGGCTGGTATCGACCAACATCAGGGCAAGTTGCGCTCGGCACGTCGCTCTTCGTCGAGGCCGCTCAAGAGCGCGGCAACGTCGGCTATGTCGATCCGAGGCCTACCCGGACGTAGCGGAAAATTGTTCGACGGGCCACCGGCGCCACCGGCACTCCGACGCAGCAAGTCGTTGATCGCCTCTTTGAACGAGGCACCCGTTCGTGCCCGTTCGGCCTCCACAATGGCAACCGAATCAGGATCAAGGGTTACGGTTGTGCGCATGATGACGCTATGCTAGCATCATCAACATCATTGGCCGCGCCGACCTCGACGGACTTGCGACGATATCCGATAGCTGACGACCGCTTCAGAGGAACAAGTGGCTGACTTTCATGTAGTTCAAGTGGGGAGCGGCCGACCCCAAGTCAGGTCTTCGGTCAGCCTGGTGATCGATGGCGCCCACCGCATCGTGATCGATCCGGGCATGGCACCGAGTCAGCTTGCCATTTCGGCTCCTTTGTATGAGCTTGGCGTTGCCCTCGATGAGGTCACCGACATAGTCATCAGTCATCACCACCCGGATCACACGATCAACGCTGGCATGTTCCCGCATGCGCGTGTCCACGACCACTGGGCGATCTACCACTACGACGATTGGGACAGCCAACCCGCTGAGGGACGCGAGGTCTCCGCCGCGGTCACCCTGTGGGAGACACCGGGCCACACTCCACAAGACATCTCGACACTGGTTGACACCGCCAACGGGCTCGTGGCATTCACTCATCTGTGGTTCTACGCGGAGGGACCGCCGGAAGACCCGTATGCAACCGACCCGGCCGCCCTGCACGCGGGGAGAGAGCGGATCCTCGAGGTCGCCAGCCTGATCGTCCCGGGTCACGGCCCCGCCTTTGCTCCCGATTCCTCGACGCCTCGTTAGAAATGGACGAGCCCGATCGCCTTCTTCGCAACGCGACCTACCAGTTGTTCGTCGATCTGGGCCGCGCTCCGACACCGGCCCAGGTAGCGACGGCCATTGGTTTACCCAAACAAACCGTCGAGCAGGGGTGGCACCGCCTCCACGAGGCGCACGCTCTCGTGCTGAGCAAGGGGGGCGAGCTGCTCATGGCCAACCCGTTCGCCGCACTGCCAACTCCCCACCGCGTGGAAGCCACCGGCAGCCATTGGTACGCCAACTGCGCCTGGGACGCGTTCGGCATCTGTGCTGCGTTGGGGACCGATGGTCGAGTTACGACGACCTGTCCTGACTGTGGCGAAGAACTGGTGGTTGTCGTTCAAGGTCAACGACCGTTGGACGACTCGACCTACTTCCATTGCCTGGTGCCGGCGCGGGCGTGGTGGGACGACATCGCTTTCACCTGAAGCACGATGAACCTCTTCCGGTCGGAAGAACATATCGCCGCCTGGTTGGCCGGCCGTCCACCTGGCCAAACTCTCACCGTGTCCAAGCTGAGCGAGCTCGCCTTCGCTTGGTGGGACGACCGCCTGGCCATCGACTGGGAGCCGCATTCCCGGCAGGAGAACCAGGCAATCCTCGATGCGCTCGGCCTCACGGGCCCTTTCTGGGAGCTCGCTTCTAGCTAGGAAAGCCGTACCAAGTATCGCTAGACGCGCAGAACCTCGCTCGGGGAAAACACGAGCTCCCCTCCACCTACGTCCACCGATACGACGTCCCCATCCCCGTACTCGCCGGCGAGCAGTTTCATCGCCAGAGGATCAATGACCTGTTTCTGGATCACCCGCTTTAGCGGCCGGGCGCCATAGACAGGGTCGAAGCCCTCGGCAGCAAGATGATCCTTGGCGGCGGCGCTCAACTCAAATGTGATGTGGCGCTCGCGCAGCCTTTCGACAAGACGATCGAGTTGAAGGTCGACGATCTCGCGCAACTCCTCCCTGGTCAGCCGATGGAAGACGATCAGATCATCGACCCGGTTCAAGAACTCGGGTCGGAAGTGGCTGCGGACAGCCTTCATCACTCGCTCTTCGACCACTTCGGGTGAGAGGTCCTCGGCGATGAACTCCGAGCCGAGGTTCGACGTCATGATCAGGACCGAGTTGGTGAAGTCGACCGTCCTCCCCTGACCATCGGTGAGACGACCGTCGTCGAGCAGTTGCAAGAGGACGTTGAAGACATCCTGGTGAGCCTTCTCGACCTCGTCGAGCAGGATCACCGAATAGGGACGACGACGGACGGCTTCGGTCAGTTGTCCACCCTCGTCGTATCCCACGTATCCAGGAGGCGCGCCGATCAGCCTCGAGACCGAATGCCGCTCCATGTATTCGGACATGTCGATACGGACCATCGATCGCTCGTCATCGAACAGGTACTCGGCGAGCGCCCTGGCGAGTTCCGTCTTCCCCACTCCGGTCGGGCCGAGAAAGATGAATGAGCCAATCGGGCGGTTGGGATCGGCCAGGCCAGCTCGGTTCCGACGCACCGCATCGGCTACCGCGGAAACCGCTTCGTCTTGGCCGATGATTCTTTCGTGTAGTTGCTCCTCGAGATGGATGAGCTTGTCCATCTCGCCTTGCATGAGCTTTTGAACTGGAATCCCGGTCCAGCGGCCGACGACTTCGGCGACATCCTGGTCGGTAACTTCCTCGGAGAGCATGCGGCCTTCAGAATGAAGACGATCGAGTTCGGCTTCCTGGTTGGCAAGGTCTGCCTCAAGCTCACGACTGCGGCCGTAGCGAAGCTCGGCGGCCCGTGCGAGGTCACCTTCCTTCTCGGCCCGTTCGGTCTGGTTGCGGTTCTCCTCGATTCGCTCCTTGGTGCGGCGAATCGCTCCCAGCGCATCCTTTTCGAGGTTCCACCTCACCGTCAGTCCGTCGATTCGCTCGGATAGATCCGCGACCTCTTTCTCCACCCCGGCAAGTCTTTCGCGCGACACCGCGTCGGACTCCTTCTTCAGAGCTTCGCGCTCGATCTCGAGTTGGATGCGCCGACGCGTCAGCTCGTCGATCTCCTCGGGCATTGAGTCGATCTCGATTCGTAGTCTCGAAGCGGCCTCGTCGATCAGGTCGATCGCCTTGTCGGGCAGATGACGGGCGGTGATGTAGCGATCGGAGAGGACCGCGGCGGCGACCAGAGCGGAGTCGGTGATCCGTACCCCGTGGTGAACTTCATAACGCTCCTTGAGGCCGCGCAGGATGCCGATTGTGTCCGAGACCGATGGCGCTTCAACTAAGACCGGCTGAAAGCGGCGTTCGAGGGCAGCGTCCTTTTCGATGTGTTTGCGGTACTCGTCAAGCGTGGTGGCACCGATCATCCGTAACTCGCCGCGGGCGAGCATCGGCTTGAGCATGTTGGAGGCGTCCATCGCTCCTTCGGCCGCGCCGGCCCCCACCACCGTGTGGAGCTCGTCGAGAAAGGTGATCACCTGGCCCTCCGACGATTTGATCTCGTTGAGGACCGCCTTCAGCCGTCCCTCGACCTCGCCGCGGTATTTGGCTCCTGCGAGCATTGCCCCAAGGTCGAGCGCCACGATCCGCCGGCCCTTGAGCGACTCGGGGATGTCGCCGTCGGCGATCCGGCGGGCGAGACCTTCGACAATGGCGGTCTTGCCAACGCCAGGCTCGCCGATGAGGACCGGGTTGTTCTTCGTTCGGCGGGACAGAACCTGGATAACTCTGCGGATCTCGTCGTCACGGCCGATCACCGGGTCAAGCTTTCCCTGCTCGGCGATGGCGGTGAGGTCGCGGCCGTACTGTTCGAGAGCGGCGAAGGTAGCCTCCGGATCGGCGCTCGTGATGCGTTGATTTCCGCGCAAGCCCTTGAGACCTTCGAGGATGGCGTTGGCGCTGACGCCGAGCCCGCGCAGCCCTGAGCCGATGGCGTCTTGACTTTCGGCCAAACCGAGCAACAGGTGCTCGACCGAGATGTACTCATCGCCAAAGTCGGCGCGGCGCTTGTCGGCCATCTCGAGGACGCGGGCGAGGTCGGGCGTCATCTGCGGGTCCGCGCCGCCGTAGACCTTGGGCAGCTTGTTGAGCTCGACCTCGGCGAGTTGACGGACATCGTTCGACGCCACGGACAGGGCGGAAAGCACCGGCAGGACCAGCCCTTCGGTTTGGGCCACTAGAGCCCTGAGCAGGTGGGCGGAATAGATACCGCTGTGGTTGCGGGCTTGAGCTTGATCCCGGGCCGCTACCAACGCCTGCTGGCTTCTGGTCGTCAGCTTCGACAAATCCATAGGCGCCGAGACTATCGCTCTCGGACGGGACCCCCTCCCCCTCACTTCGTTCGGGGACTTCCCCGACTTCCGCCAGGAGAGAGCGTGATATCATTTTGATATGACTGAACGGTTGATTTCTCGTAGATCGGGATGGTTGTTCTTGTTCCTGTCCTCCGGGTTTTTCTTGGGAGGCATCGCTCTCTTCGCTACTGGGCTTGCGTCCGAATCGCTTTGGCTTTGGATCGGCGGCTTGATTCTCGCCCTCACTGGGATCGCCCTTCCGCCCGGACTCTTCATCAACCAACCCAACCAATCCCGGGTGGTGACACTCTTCGGACGCTACGTCGGGACCGTCCGTGAGAACGGGTTCGGTTGGGTCAACTCATTCACTCAGCGCAGGCTGATCTCGCTTCGGATCCGGACCTTCGATTCCGACATCCTCAAGGTCAACGACGCCGTGGGCAACCCGGTCGAGATCGCCGCCGTGATCAATTGGCAGGTGGTCGACACCGCGCGAGCGGCGTTCGACGTTGAGGACTACGAGCTTTTCGTCAAGGTGCAGACCGAGGCGGCGATACGCCACGTGGCCAGCGAATACCCCTACGACAACGTCGAGGACGAAGGCCCCTCGCTGCGAGCCAACGCCGATGACGTGACCTCCACCTTGCAACGCGAGCTCCAGGATCGTCTCGATGAGGCCGGGGTCTCGGTGCGCGATTGTCGCTTGCGCCGTTTGGCCTATGCGCCGGAGATCGCCGGAGAGATGCTCCGCCGCCAGCAAGCCGGCGCGGTGATCGCCGCTCGCAAGCTCATCGTCCGAGGCGCGGTGTCGATGGTCCAGGACGCGCTCGAACAGCTCGCGGCCGAGAACATCGTCGAGCTCGACGAGGAGCGCAAGGCGGCCATGGTCTCCAATCTCATGGTCGTGCTCACCGCCGACCGCAGCGCCCAGCCGGTCGTCAACGCAGGCACCCTCTACCCGGGATGACGGAACGGAAGAGTTTTCTTCTGCGTCTCAACCCGAGGTTGCATCAAGTGCTCGAACAGTGGGCCGCGGACGATCTCCGGAGCATCAACGCCCAGATCGAGTACTTGCTGATCGAAGCCGCCAAGAAGAACCGCCGCTGGCCCCCCGAACCATTCCTGCGTAAAAAACCCCGGGATTAGGGGCCGCCAGGGTACGCAAGAATGGATTGGCGAGAATTGGTTGAGTGGTCAGTCTTCGGCGATGAAGACCGTCTTCAGGTCGGTGTAGTGCTCGAGGGCAACCATCCCCTGCTCGCGGCCAAATCCTGACTGTTTGACCCCACCGAACGGAGCTTCGATGTGGACGCTTGACGATGAGTTGATCGAAAGCATCCCGGTTTCGATGGCCTTGGCCACACGCAGGGCACGGCCAATGTCGCGGGTCCATAGCGACCCGGAGAGTCCGTAAATCGAGTCGTTGGCCAGTTCGACAGCCTGCTCTTCGGTACCGAAGGGGATGATGCCTACGACCGGCCCGAAGATCTCCTCCTGCATCACGCGCATGCCTGGCTCCACTTCGGTCAGCACCGCGGGAGTGAGGTAGTTGCCGGGTCCATCACGCATGGAACCGCCGGTCACAACCGCTGCGCCTTCACTGCGTCCGATAGCAAGGTATTCGACGACCCGATCTCGATGCGCGACCGTGATCAAAGGTCCCATTTCGGTGTCCTCCTCGGAGGGATCGCCCAGCTTGATCCCCTCCGCCGCAGCGACAAATCGCTCGAGGACCTCGGAGTAGATCGATTTCTCGACGATCAGGCGACTGCGCGCGCAACAATCCTGGCCGGCGTTGTCATATACCGACCACAACGAAGAGGGAATGCACACGTCGAGATCGGCGTCGGCGAAGATCACGTTGGCCGATTTTCCCCCAAGCTCAAGCGCCACTTTCTTGATCGTGGGGGCGGCCAATTCCATGATCCGGGTGCCAACTTCGGTTGAGCCGGTGAAGGACACCTTGGCGACGTCCGGATGCGCCGCCAACGCCTCTCCAACCACCGAACCGCGGCCCGTGACGACCGACAGGGCCCCCGCCGGCAGACCGGCTTCCATCGCAAGCTCGGCGAGAACGAGAGCGGTAAGCGGCGTGATCTCGGCCGGTTTGAGGACGACGGTGTTGCCCATCGCCAGCGCCGGAGCGACCTTCCACCCTGCAATCACCATTGGAAAGTTCCAGGGAACGATCGCCGCGCAGACCCCGAGTGGCTGCCTCCATGTGAGAAGCGTTCCGCGGGCATTGCCGGGAATGGTCTCGCCGCCGAACTTGTCCACTGCCCCGGCATAGAAATCGAAGGTCGTGGCGACAACGCCGATCTCGCCGCGGGCAGTGGAGATCGGTTTTCCGGTATTCATCGATTCGAGCGCGGCCAGCCGTTCCTTGTCCCGACGCACGAGATCGGCGATCCGACGGAGCACGTCGCGCCGCTCCCTCACCGGAGCCCGGCTCCACTCGCCTCCGCCCGTCTGGGCAGCTGCGACTGCTCGTTCGACATCAGCCGCGCCTTGGCTCGGAACCTCCCCGATCGACTCCCCAGTCGCAGGGCTTAGCAGCGTCGTCACAGCGGCGTGACATAGGCAGAGGTGAGCCCTCCGTCGACCAAGAACGTGGCGCCGGTAGTGAAGGAAGACTCATCGGATGCCAACCAGAGGGCGGCGTTGGCCATCTCCTTTGCCTCGCCGAAACGACCCATCGGGATGTGCACGAGCCGGCGCTGCTTCTTTTCGTCGGTATCCAGAAATCTCATCAAGAGCTCGGTGCGGAGGGGGCCTGGACAGAGCGCGTTGACACGGATGTTCTCACGGGCATGAATGACGGCGAGCTCCCTTGTCATCGACAACACGGCTCCTTTCGAGGCGGTGTAGGCCAACTGCGGGGTGGCAGCTCCCACCACAGCAACGAAAGAGGCGGTGTTGATGATCGAACCTCCCCCCGCCCGACGCAACGCCGGGATGGCATATTTGCAGCCAAGAAACACGCCTTTGGCATTGATATCCATCGTCAAATCCCAGACCGCCTCCTCGGTTGAGACGGCATCGTCGTCTTCGGAGTGCATGATCCCGGCGTTGTTGAAGATGACATCGAGACGTCCAAACTCGGCCTCCGCGGCCGCCACCATCGCCTCACAATCTGACGTTTTTGAGACGTCTGCTGCAACCGCGGTGGCTTTGCCGCCAGCCTTGACGACCTCGCTCGCCACGGCCGCCACCGAATCATGATTCAGATCGACGACGACCACTCGGGCGCCTTCCTGTGCGAATCGCAAGGCAGTCTCACGTCCGATTCCCCCGGCCGCGCCTGTGATCAATGCAACCTTTTCCTCGAGGCGCATCAGATCCTCTCGAAGTAGCGCCACCGCTCCCAGTCGGTGACGGAGTTGTCGAATGCCTCGATTTCCTTGCGAAAGAAGTGGGTGTAGTGCTCTCGCACATCCTCGCCGAACGCCGACGCGACGAACTTCGACTTCGCGAACGAATCGGTGGCGTCGCGGAGGGTGTGAGGAACTCGAGGCAACTCCGCAGCTTGATAAACATCGCCGCTGAAAAGTGCCGGAGGCTCGATTTCGTTGGCGATTCCGTCGAGTCCCGAAGCCAGCACCGCGGCATAAACCAGGTACGGATTGCAATCGGCCCCCGGGATCCGGCATTCGATCCGGAGGCTGTTCCCATGCCCCACCACTCGAAACCCGGCGGTGCGGTTGTCATAGGACCAGGCGATGCGAGTCGGTGCCCACGAGCCATCCTGGTAGCGCTTGTACGAGTTGATCGTAGGAGCGAAGAACGGCATCACCTCTTCGACGTGGGCCATCCATCCGCCAAGAAAGTGACGAAACACCGAAGAGACGTGTATCGGCCCTTCCTCGATGTCGCCCGGGAAAACGTTGTCGTCACCGCCCCACAGGCTCAGATGAATATGACAAGAAGAACCTGCCTCCGACATTTGCGGTTTTGCCATGAAGGTCACCGAAACGTCCTGGCTGTCGGCGATCTCCTTCATAGCCAGCTTCATCACGGTGTGCCGATCTGCCATGCCGAGCACGTCGGTGTAGCGAATGTTCATCTCATGCTGTCCCCGGCCCCACTCCCCTTTCGAGTTCTCGACCGGGATTCCCGAGGCGGAGAGATGACGACGGACGGCGCCGTTGTAATGCTCCTCCCGGGCACCCTGGAGAAGGTGGTAGTCCTCGATGTACCAACCGGCGGGCGTGAGGTCCTGGTACTTGGTGCCGGCCGCCTGGCGATAGGAGTCGAGATAGATGAAATACTCGAGCTCGGAGGCGCCCTGGGCGGTGTAGCCGGATGCGGCCGCCGCGTCGAGTTGCCGGCGAAGGATCGACCGCGGGGCGACCCTGACCAGCTCGTGATCGTGGGGATCATGGAGGTCGGCGAGGACCAGGGCAGTGCGGTCGAGCCAGCTGGCCACTCGCAAAGTCGATAGATCGGGGACCATGTGGAAGTCGCCATAGCCCAACTCCCAATTGGCGTAGGTGTAGCCCGGGACCGGCTCCATCTCCATGTCAACTGTCAGGAGGTAATCGCAGCCATGGGTTCCGTACGAAGCGACATCGGTCATGAAGAAATCGGCGTCGAACCGTTTGCCGTGCACCCGTCCGTAATGATCGGTGAAACCCACCACGATGGTGTCGATCTCGCCCGCTTCGACTTTGGCTCCCATCGCCTCCAGGCTCAACAAGCCGCGCACTCACCCTCCTCGTTCGGTGCGCTCGGAGGCTAGGGAGCCGAGCGCGTGCCTGTCGATCAGAAGTCTCCGCTCTGGAAGGCGCCACGAGCGACCGCGCTCCTAGTCTCCGAACTCACCATTAGGAGGGAGAGAGCCAATGGACACCGGGCAACGAGAAAGCTCGGAGCGGAAGGTCGGTTCGGCGACGTATCGCCAGGTGGGCGAGGACTATCTGGCCCAGCGGACACTACAAAAGAGCGCCGGTTGGGTGATGCTGTGGGCATTGGGGGTGGCGGCAGTCATTTCCGGGGATTTCTTCGGGTGGAACTTCGGCCTCGCCACCGGAGGCTTCGGGGGACTCCTCGTGGCCACCGTGCTGATGGCAATCATGTATGTGTGCATGGTTCTCTGCATCGCCGAGCTCTCGACCGCTCTCCCGTACGCGGGTGGCTTCTATGCCTTCACGCGCAGTGCCATGGGGCCATCCATGGCCTTTGTGAACACGGTCACCGACATCGTCGAATATGTGGTGACTCCGGCCGTGGTGGTGATTTCGATCGCGGCTTATGCCGACAACATCGTCGACCTGCCCAATTGGGTCTGGTGGGTGGGCTTCTACGCGCTGTTTGTCGGGATCAACATGTGGGGAACCAAGCTCAGCTTCCGGGTCTCCTTCATTGCCGCGATTCTCTCGATGGGCGTGCTGGTCTTCTTCTACCTGGCGGCGATCTTCTCAGGAGCCTGGAGCCCCGATCTCCTGAACAACGTCCCGGTTGACTCCTCACGCGCCGGTGCCTCTACGTTCCTCCCGCTGGGGTGGTACGGAGTGCTGGCTTCGTTCCCGTTTGCCATTTGGTTCTATCTGGCGATCGAACAACTCCCGCTCGCAGCCGAAGAGTCCAATGACATCGTCAAGGACATGCCCAAAGCGTTGATCTGGGGCATCGTCACCCTTTTGGGCTTCTCGGTATTCACCCTGGTCTTCAATACCGGTTTAGCCGGGGGAGCCGCTGAGGTGGGAAGCTCGCTCGAACCGGTGATGCTCGGGTTCCGGGCCATCTTTGGTGAGGGCATCGGGACGACGTTCTTGGCGGTGCTGGCCCTGATCGGTCTAGTAGCCAGCTTCCACGCAATCATCTATGCCTATGGCCGGGTGCTTTTTGCGGGTTCGCGGGCCGGCTACCTACCGAGGTCGATCTCGGTGACGTCCGACCGGCACACTCCAGCCCGGGCCCTGCTGTTGGGCGGAGTGGTGGGACTGGGTCTGGCGTTCCTCATCGACGCGTTCATCGATGGTCCGGTGGGTGCGGCCCTGCTCAATATGGCGGTGATGGGAGCAGTGATCTCCTACGCGATCGTCATGATCGACTTTGTGGTGCTGCGGGTCCGTCGCCCGGAGATGCCTCGGCCTTACCGCAGCCCACTTGGGATCGCCGGTGGGGTCGTGGGCGCCTTCCTGGCCCTGCTGGCTCTGGCCTCCACCCTGCTGATCGAGGCGTATCGGATCGCCACCATCGGAACGCTGATCTTTATCGCGTTGATGTTCGTCTACTACCTCGCATACAGCCGCCACCACCTCGTCGCCCAGGCTCCCGAGGAGGAAGCTGCGCTGGTACGGGCGGCGCAGGCCGAACTCGCCTGATCCGCGATTTGTCCAAGAAGCCTCCCGACCGCAATCGGGAGGCTTCTTGATTCCGCTGGTGTGGTCGTGAGCCTCGTCATCGGGGTCGATGTCGGGACTCAGAGCACCAAAGGGGTCCTGGTCGAGAACGGCCGAGGGGTCATCGCCACCGCAGCCGAGTCGTACGACGTTTCGTTCCCCTTTCCCAACTGGGCCCAACAGGACCCCCGGGACTGGCTCAACGCGGTGGCGGCCGTTATCGGCTCTCTCACGAGTCAGGCGGGTTGGGCTGCATCAGGAATCACTCATGTGGCGGTGGACGCCCAGGTCGACGGGGTGGTGGCAATGGATCCCGCACTTCGGCCTTTGCACGACGCGATAATTTGGATGGACCGGCGGGCCGTCCAGCAGACCCAACGGATCGAGGCGACAGTCGGCACCGACCGGCTGTTCGGTATCACCGGGCTCAACTGCGACAGCTCCCACTGCGCTCCCAAGATGGCATGGCTCCTCGAACGTACTGCACCTCGCTGGCTGCTCCCACCGGCGACCGTGGTCACTTCGTGGTTGAGCGGGGAGGTGGCCCAGGACCATGCCAACGCTTCCTCCTCGATGTTGTGGGACGTCAGCACACGAAACTGGTCCGAAGAGCTCCTCGAGGCCGCCGCGGTGCGGACCGACCTCTTGCCGCCGGTCCGCGAGGCCACCGATGCGCTCGGCCCGGTGCGACGAGAGCTGGCGACTGAGCTCGGGCTTCCGGTTGAGTGCGAGGTCTTGGTTGGAACCGGCGACGACCACGCTGCCGCGGTTGGAGCCGGGGCGGTCCGTCCGGGCGTGGTGGCGGACGTCACCGGCACCGCCGAACCGATCGGGACTCCGGCTAACCGGCCGGTGTTCGACACCATCGATCGCTTGGTGGAAACCCACGCTCATGCCGTACCCGGGTTGTGGTTCATCGAGAACCCCGGATTCGTGTCCGGGGGCAGCACCCGGTGGTGCGCCGACTTGCTCGGGGTCAGCCAGCGCGAGATATTCGCTCTGGCCGCAGGTGCCGAGGCGGGTTCCAAAGGTCTCATCTTCGTCCCGGCGCTTTCCGGGTCGATGGCGCCCCGTTGGAACGACCTCGCCCGCGGCTCTTTCACAGGCGCCTCCATGGACCACGGCCGCGCTGAGTGGTCGCGGGCGGTGCTCGAAGGCTGCGGGTTCGCATTGCGCGACGTAGTCGACCGGATGGCGGAAATGGGACTGGCGACCGACGATGTGCGGGTGACAGGCGGCGGAGCCCGGTCACAGTTGTGGCTGCAGATCAAGGCGGACGTCCTGAATCGGGCGCTGCGACCGGTGAAAGGAGAGGGCACCGCCAGTGGGGCCGCTTGCCTGGCAGCAGTCGCCGCCGGGTGGTATCCCGACCTCGGTGCTGCGACCGACGACCTGGTGGATTTGGGTGAGGCGGTGGAGCCAACCCGCTCGGAAGAGCTGGACGACGCCTACCGCCGCTACCGGCAGGTCTTCGATGCCCTCGAGGCAACCTACCAGTGAACCCGGGGCCGCTAGTGGTCGACTCCCCAGACGCCTTGGGGCTCCTTTCGGATCAAATCGAAACTCATCGGCGCGCAGGCCCCACCGTGGTGCTAACTGATGGCACTCCCAAGTTTCTCGCCGGTGACGATCACAACCTGATGGACCTGGTGGCAGACATGCTTCCCGATGCCATCGTGACCGTCCTCGGCCACGGCGAGGGCTTGTTGTTGGTCGACGAAACCACCGTGTCCGCCGCAGTCGCTGCCGGGGCGGGCGCCGGCTGTCTGGTGAGCATCGGATCGGGCACTCTCACCGACCTAGGAAAATTGGTGTCTCATCAAAACGGGGTGCCGCTCGTCGCGGTCCCCACCGCCGCCTCCGTCAACGGCTACTCCGACCATCTCGCCGTGGTGCTGCGGGCAGGGGCCAAGCGCACGGTCCCGGCGGCCTCTCCGGCAGTATTGGTGGTCGATCATCGGGTTCTGGCAGGGGCGCCTGTCACCATGAGCAGAGCCGGGCTCGGGGAAACCGTCGGGGCAATCGTGGCCGCGGCCGATTGGCAATTGGCCGCCACAGTCGGCGCCGACCCGAGCTTTGACGCCGACATCGTCAGAAGCTATCGCCGCCCGGCAGCCGAACTGATCGAGCTCGCCGCCGGGATCGATGGGCGGCGTCCTGAGACGCTGGCGGCTCTATTTCGTCTCCTAACTGGAGCCGGCCTGGCGATGAGGCAGGTAGGGAAAACAGCCCCCCTCAGCGGGACCGAGCACGCGGTGAGCCACTTGCTCGACATGGTCGCGGGTCGAGACCATGGGCTCCACGGTGCCCAAGTGGGGGTGGCGGCTGTGGTGGCTGCTTGTCTTTGGGAGGTCGCCTTGGACAGTCTCAACGTCGACTCGGGAGTGATCCCCGATGACCGCATCCTGGCTGAGAGCCTCACCGGCGCTCTCACACGGTTGGGTGCCGCCGCCGTTGAAGAGTGCTGGTCCGACTATCGGGTGAAGCCCGCCCATTGGCGGAGCACACCTCCCGACTGGCGAACCTTGGCCATGATCCGCGATGAGGCCGGGGCGTGGTCGGGATCGCCTGCCGAGATGAGCGCAGCCCTGGCCAAGGCGGGTGCCCCGACTCGTTTCTCAGATCTCGATCCTCCGGTCGACCCAGCGACCGCCCGGTGGGCCGTACTCAACGCTCACCTGCTGCGAAGCCGGTTCACGATCCTCGATTTGGTGGTGTTCACCGGTGGAGATATCGCACAGGTAGTTGACGACGCCTTGGCCAAGGCCAGCGAGGTTGGGGGCGGCTTGTGAGGCTGGTCGACCGCTACGCAGGATTCGTCTTCGACTTGGACGGCACCGTCTACCTCGACGAGGTTCTGGTGCCAGGAGCAGCAGCTGTGTTCGAGGCAGTGCGAGAAAGGGAGGCACCCCATGTCTTTGTGACCAACAAACCCCTCGAGCGATCGGCCGCCTATGCCGAACTGCTCACCCGCCTCGGCGTTCCCACCAACGCCGACGAAGTGGTTTCCTCACTCGATGCCCTGGTTCTCTACCTGGCGGCGAACGCCCCCGAGGCCCGGGTTCTGTGCATCTCGGAACCCCTCGTGGCTCGGGTACTGGTGGACTCGGGACATGTGGTCGTCCCGCATGACTCCGCGGAGTCGGCCGAAGTCGTGGTGGTGTCGTTCGATCGGACCTTCGACTATCCGAAGCTGCACGCTGCCTACCGGG
>JBPCQV010000016.1:0-18126 GCA_050997725.1 Acidimicrobiia bacterium | reverse complement strand
CTAACGGACCTAAAACGATCCAGAAAAGCAGGAGAAACGCAGCGACGTTTGATCCCGAGACTGCCACGAAATGGGAGAGTCCCGCGGCTCGCAGCGCTTCAAGATCCGACTCGGTCAGACCCGAGGTTTCTCCCACGAGGAATCCCGCCAACAAAGCCTCTTCGGGGATTTCCTGGTCGAGTCTCGACAACACATGCCCTCGCAGGGCGTTGCCGGCGAACGTGAGCGGATCGGAAGCACCGGTCAGCGGTTCGACTTGATCGACTGCAAACCGAGTCTGCAGGAGAGCACCAGTGATCCGATAGTTGCCCCCACGAACAAGGTCGACCTCCGTGGGAAGCGTGAGCAGGAGATTGGGCCCCTCCCATTCGCGCCGGTGCTCCCCGACCACCACGGCGATCGGCCGAGCCAACGCCCAGGCGTCGTATCGACCGAGGCTGCTGTCGGTCATGGCCACGACCTCCAAAGCGTCGTAGGCCGGCGGTAACGCGAGATCGATCTGTTCCCTGGCGCGACCGTTGGCGAGCTGGCCTCCGGCAACACCAACAACGAAGGCGAGCAAGGCCAGTCGGGGCGATCGCCTCGACAAGAGGCCGCCGACAACGGCCGCTCCAACCACCCACAGCCAGCCAAATTCGCCAGCGGTGGCCAAACCGGACACCAGCCATGCCGTGTTGGCGAGGACGACTCTTTCCGAAGAGCTAGGCCACCTCAAGGAACGACCAGGTCGCGGATGCTGGCGAGCTTGGCTTCCCCGATCCCCGGGACCAGAAGCAGATCCTCAACCGTTTGAAACGGCCCGTTGGCCTCGCGGTAGTCGACGATCCTCTGGGCGATCACGGGCCCAACTCCCGGCAGCTGGTCGAGCTCCTCGACCGTGGCTCGGTTGAGACTGGTCGGGCCGTCTTCGCCCGAGTCGGACGCCACGACGTCCGACCCTGCCGGTCCCGGCAGGAGAACCTGCTCACCATCGACGAGGGGAGCGGCAAGGTTGAGCGCAGCCAGATTAGCGCCGGGCATCGATCCACCAGCGGCCGAAATCGCGTCGGCGACGCGAGCTCCTCCCGGCAGCTCAACTAGTCCGGGCCTCGCCACCCAACCTCCGACATGCACGGTGATCGTCGAGGAGGAAGTCGATGCCGAAACCACAGCCTCGAGGGGTGGTGCGCTCTCCGGACTCCTCCGGCCCCACAGGAGACCGGCCGCCACCGCGGCAACCAGCACCAACCAAATCAAGGACGCCCGGCCCGAGCTCACTCGTTGGTAATAGTCCAGCCGGTCCCTTTGCGGAAGGGGTTTGCGCGCGACCTATGGTGACGAGATGAGCACGCCGGACACCGATCGCTACCGCGTCCAGGAGGGGACGGCGGCCGATCTCGCCCATCGCGATCCCGCCGATGGCCGGCTCTTCGACGGCGACAAAGACGCTGGCAGTCAGGCGATGAAGGCTCTCAACGAGCGGCTCGAAGCGCTCCAGGAGCTGTTCTACGCCGACCGCAGTCATCGGCTGCTCGTGGTCCTCCAGGCCACCGACACCGGGGGGAAGGACGGGACGATCTCCGCGGTGTTCGAGGGTGTCAACCCACTCGGAGTCAAAGTCGCGTCGTTCAAGCAACCGACCCCGCTCGAGCTCGATCACGACTATCTCTGGCGCGTCCATCCCCATGTGCCCGGCAACGGCGAGATCACGATCTTCAATCGCAGCCACTACGAAGACGTCTTGGTGGTCCGCGTTCGTGAGCTGGCTCCCGAGGAGCGGTGGCGGGGCCGATTCGATCACATCCGTCACTTCGAACAAATGCTCGTGGACGAAGGCACCACCATCCTCAAGTTCTTTCTCCACATCTCCAAGGAAGAGCAACGCCAGCGGCTCCAGGACCGAATCGACGACCCGTCGAAGCATTGGAAGTTCGCCATGGGCGACCTCGACGAACGCAAGCGCTGGGACCTCTATCAGGAGGCGTACGAGGAGGCAATCACCCTGACCTCGACGACGACTGCGCCCTGGTACGTCATTCCGGCCAATCGCAAGTGGTACCGCAACATCGTTATCGCTCGGGTCTTGATCGAGACTCTCGAGAAACTCAACCTGCAGTTCCCAGCCCCCGAGGCCGACCTCACCGGGCTGGTGGTCGAATGATCAGTGGCCGGCGATGCGGCGCGCTTCCTGTTCGAAGCTGATCTGGCGGTAGGCCTCGGTGTGGCCAAGGCCGCGCCGGCGCCCCTGTAGATAGTCGGTGAGGTAACGCCACAAGAAGCGGAGGACCCCGAGCTCTTTCCATTGCCGGACGTGAACGAGCTCGTGCTGAACAGTGTTGGCGAGCTGAGTGCGATCACCCGTGAGGCAATCAACGCGAACGAAGATTCCAAATGGCAGGGTCATGGCGGCGACATCGCCTCGCCAGGCCCGCACCATCCAGCGCGGCGCCCGGCGGATGGGGACCGCGTCGAGGTCGGCGACTCCACATCTCTGCGCTACTTCTTCGACATCCAAATCCCCCAGCGCGGCGACAACCGAAGGGGGATATCCCTTCAAGAAACCACCACGTTGACGAGGTTCGGCGTGCGGACGACGACCTTGCGAATCGAGCCTGCGGCCAGGTAAGGGGCGAGCTTGGCCGAGTTGAGGGCGATGCTTTCGGCTTCGGCTTCGGAAATCCTCGCCGGCACCTGGATACGGTCGCGTACTTTTCCGTTGACCTGGATGACCATCGTCACCTCCTCGAGCTCCACCAGCGCAGGATCCCAAACGGGCCAGGATTCGAGCGCCAGCATCGAGCCCCGTCCGGTCTGTTCCCACAACTCATGGGTGACGTGAGGAGCCATCGGCCCGAGCATCTTCAACAAAAGGCCATAAGTCTCGTCGTAGACCGATCTGCTTAACCCCTCATCGGACCGGAGTCGATCAAGAATGCTGTTGGTCAGACTCATCAGGGCAGCGACGGCGGTGTTGAAACGGAAGCGGTCGATATCTTCGGTGACCTTCTTCACGGTGCGATGAGCCACGGCGCGGAGCTCGCGGTCGGCTTCGGAAGGTGGGCCATCGACGATGATCCCCGACTCTCCGTGGCCGATCCGCCAGATCCGATCTAGGAAGCGATAGGTCCCTTCCACTCCGTTGTCGTTCCAAATCGCGTCGTCGGTTGGCGGTCCAATGAACAGTTCGAACAACCGAATCGCGTCGGCGCCGTACCGGGCGTAGTAGTCATCGGGGGCGACCACGTTGCCCTTCGACTTCGACATCTTGGCGCCGTCTTTCACGATCATGCCCTGGGTGAACAAAGCGGCGAACGGCTCCTCGACTTCGACCATGCCCATGTCGTGCAGAACCTTGGTGATGAAGCGGGCGTAGAGCAGGTGGAGAACAGCATGCTCGACGCCACCCACGTACTGATCGATCGGCATCCAATAGGCGACCTTGGCCGGATCGAAGATCTCGTTGGCGTTGTCCGAATCGCAATAGCGCAGGTAGTACCAAGACGAATCGACAAAGGTATCCATCGTGTCTGTCTCTCGTTCCGCAGGACCGCCACAAACCGGGCAGGTGACGTTGACAAACTCGGGCACCGCCGCGAGCGGGGATTCCCCTTGGGGGGCGTAGTTCTCGACGTCTGGATGCACCACCGGAAGGTCGGCTTCCAGGACCGCCACCAAACCGTCGGTGGGACATTTGATGATCGGAATTGGACAACCCCAGTAACGCTGCCGGGAGATGAGCCAGTCGCGCAACCGGTACTGGACCTTGCCGAAGCCGAGGCCCCGTTCTTCCAACCAGGCGATGATTCGTTTCTTTGCGGAGGCCTGGTCGAGCCCGTCGAGGAACTCGGAGTTGATAACCGGGCCTTCGCCCAGGTAGGGCTCATCGCCGAAACCATTTGGGGGTTCGACCGTGCGGACTATTTCGATTCCATAGGTCTTGGCGAAATCCCAGTCGCGTTGGTCCTGACCGGGCACGGCCATGATCGCTCCGGTCCCGTACGACAGCAGCACGTAGTCGGCGATGTAGATCGGCACCCGGCTGTCGTTAGCGGGGTTAATCGCGTGAGCGTCGGTGAAGACGCCGGACTTGGATCCCTCGGCGAGGCGGTCGATCTCGCTCGCCCTTCTGGCCGCGGCGATGTATTCCCGTGCCTCAGTTTCGGTTTCGCTGCCGGTGATCAACGCCTCGACCAAGGGGTGCTCCGGCGCGAGGACGGCAAAGGTCATCCCGAAAACCGTGTCAGGTCGGGTGGTAAATACCTCAAACGAAAGATCGGTGTCCGCCACCTTGATCGTGAACTCGGCACCCTCGGATCGCCCGATCCAATTCTCCTGCATGACGCGGACCCGGTCCGGCCACCGTTCCAACAAGGCGAGATCGTTCAGCAGCCGCTCCCCGTAGTCGGTGATGCGAAAGAACCACTGCTCGAGATCACGTTTCTCGACGATCGTGCCGCACCGCTCGCAAGCTCCGTCGACGACTTGCTCGTTGGCGAGAACGGTTTGATCCTGAGGACACCAGTTGACCGGGGCAAGCTTCTTATAGGCGAGACCCTGCTCGAAGAGCTTGAGGAAGAGCCACTGGTCCCACCGGTAGAACTCGGGAGTGTGAGAGGCGATTTCGCGGTCCCAGTCGTACACCGCGCCCAGCCGTTTGAGCTGCGCTTTCATGGTCCGGATCTTCTCTTCGGTGAAGATCCGGGGATGGATGCCGGAGGCAATGGCGGCGTTCTCGGCCGGCAACCCGAACGAGTCCCAACCCATCGGTGAGAGAACGTTGAATCCCCGCATGGTCTTGTAGCGGGTGATCAGGTCGACGTAGGTGTAGTTGCGGAGATGGCCCATGTGCATCTCGCCCGAGGGATAGGGATACATCTGGACGTTGAAGAATTTGGGCCGCTCTGGATCGGCAGTGACATTGAACACGCGCTCATCGGCCCATCGGGCCTGCCATTTCGGCTCAATTCTCGCAAAGTCGTACGCCACGAAGGATCGGAGGCTAGCGCCCACCATTTTTGACCAAGCAGCGTTTTTATCACGCAAACAGGGCGTAAAACGCCCTGTTTGGGTCGCGAAAACGGGGGAAGCGCCAGAACTTCTACGATCGCGACGATGGCAACCGCGGAATTGTCGCCGCCCTCCTCATCGGGATCGTCGCGCTGTTTCAGATCCTGTTGGCGCTCGGCATGCCCTGGGGCGCGGTGGCTTGGGGTGGTCGTAACCGCGGGGTACTCCCTTAGAGGCTGAGGATCGCCAGTTTGCTCGGCGGCATCGCGTGGATCGTCCTGTCCAAGAGTTCTGCCCGCGGAACAGGTTTTTCGTGGCTCACGCCAGCCTCATGGACCATCGCCGGTTACTTCGCAATCGGAACGATCGCGAACGCGATCTCTCGCTCGAAAATTAAGCGAATCTGGGCACCGGTTTCCCTATCGATCGCTGTATTGGTCGGCATCGTCGCTGCGGGGTAGACAGCGTTCTCGCGACCAAACGGCCCTCCCGGGGGCCGATTTGGTGATAAAAACGCTGCTTGGTCTATTAGGAGGCGGCTCCGTCGACCTTGGACAGCGAGGCGAGCTTGTCGAGGTGCTCGGCGATCACGACCACCTCGTCGCCCAGCTCGATCACTAACGCGGTTTCCGGATTCGTGGTGAGGTCGCCGTTGCGCGCCAGGGCCAGCAACGTGGCGTCGTTGTGGTCTTTGAGATGGCGGCTCAAGTCTCCGACCGACATCCCGACCATCCGATCGGGAATGCGCACCCGGTAGAGCTCGGCGCCTTCCCCTCCTGACACCAAGTCGGTGACCAAGTCACCCAAGCCGGGATAAAGCGCAGTGCGAGCCAGTAGGCGCGAGGCGAGCTTCGAGGTGACGAGGACTTCGTCTACGTCGGCCCGTTTGAAGTGCGGCACATGTTTGGGGTTGTTGACCTCAACCACTGTCCGCACCTCCGGGGCCATGGCCTCGATCGCCAAGACGGTGAGGATCGAGTGCATGTCGGCATCGTCGCTCCCGTCGCGTGGACAGATGATCGCGGCCCGAGCGGTGGTGATACTGGCCCGCGCCAAGTCCTCCTCGGCGGCGCCATCCCCACGCACAAAGTAGACGCCGTCGCCCGCCGGGTTTCGCTCGGCAGCGTCAATAACGACTACCCGAACGTCGTAATCGTCGCTTCGCAACTCGTCGATTAGGTCGCGGGCGGTGGAGTTCCACCCACAAACCACGACGTGATCATTGAATCCGGCAGCACCCATACCCTGACCCTCCTTGAGTAGTAGATCAATGACAAAACCCACCAACGCTCCGGTAACCGTTGCGACTATCGCTACTCCGAAGAGATTGAGCAACCAGGAGGTGACCCATCCCCACGGTCCCGTGACGTAGTCGGACGAGCCTTGTCCCATGACGGTCGTCACCGCCCAGTAGAACGATGCGAAAAAGTTGCGTGGAGTCCGGTCTTGCTCGGTGAAAGTCACGAGGGCTGCGGCCATGCCGATGATGACGACCAGCCCGATCAACAACTTGGTAGTGACTTTGCCTTCGAACTGGCGGGTCGCCCGCTGGAGATGCCAGCCAATCCTGCGGAGGAAGGGAACTCCCAGAAATCCGGCGATTCGGCTGCGCATTTGGTCAAAAGCCTACCGATGCCTACCTTCCCGGCGAAGCCCAAGGAGTAGGACTTTTGATCAATAAGCGTTCCGTAGCCCCGTGATTCGTGTCGTTATCGCCGGGATCACGGGCTGGGTTGGCCGTCCCCTCGCCGATGCCATATCGCGCGCCGCCGACCTCGAGCTCGCCGGCGGCGTTTCGCGATCCGACGTCGCGTTCCCCTCGTCGGTGGGTGAGGCTCTGGACGCAGGTCCGGTGGACGTGCTCGTCGAATACACCAGCGCCGCCTCGGTCAAGAGCAATGTCTTGACTGCGGTCGGCCGCGGAGTCGGAGTCGTGGTTGGCTCGAGCGGGCTGTCGGGAGAGGATTACGAGGAGATCGACGCTTTGGCCCTGGCACGAGGAGTAGGGGTGATCGCGGCCGGCAACTTCTCGCTGGCCGCCGCCCTTCATCTCCGGTTTGCCGAAGAAGCCGCTCGGCACCTCGAGGCCTGGGAAATTGTCGATTACGCGAGCGCAACCAAACCCGACGCCCCTAGCGGTACAGCCCGCGAGCTGGCTGAACGGCTCCAAGGAGTACGTCCGCCGGCGATCGGCGTTCCTGTGGCCAACGTCTTAGGCCCGGAGGGCGTCAGGGGCGCCACGGTCGCCGGAACGCAAATCCATTCGCTCCGCTTGCCCAGCTTCATCATCTCGACTGACGTCATTTTTGGCGCCGAGAGCGAGCGCCTGACCCTTCGCTACGACGCCGGCGAAAGCCCCTCTCCCTATATCGCCGGAACGCTGCTGGCCATCCGCGCCCTCCCCGGTCGCGTCGGCCTCACTCGAGGCTTGGACAGATTGCTCTTCTGATTGTTCTCCCCCCCGAGGGAGTGTCGCTTTACCTACCCGACCCGTGCAATCCTCGCCTGAGCGAAATTTGTCCTGTGGCGAACGCTCCCAATCAAATCTGTCCCGTGGCGAACGGTAGTCGTTCCCCACAGGACGAATTTCCCCAACAGCGTTCTGTGGCGACAAATTAAGCCGCAGTCGAGCGGGGGCTCCGTCCCTTAGCCGATTCGGTTCCCCAAATCCCCCTCGCCAACAACCAGATCCCCCCTCCCCGCGGGGCCCTTCCCCCTCCCGGGGGGGAAGAAACCGGGTTCACATACTTCGGCGGTATTGACCGCCGACTTCGTAAAGGGCGCCGCTGATCTGGCTGAGCGTCGCCACCTTGGTGGTCGACATCAGCTCGTCAAACAGATTCCTTCCGGCGATCGCAGCCTTCTGCAAAGACCTAAGAGCAGGCTCGGCTCGACCCTGGTGGTGAGCCTGTATAGCGCGGACACTTGCGATCAGACGGTCCTTGTCGTCGTCGGTTGATCTGATCAACTCGGTGGGGACGACGAAGGGCGAACCCTCGGCGGAGAGGAAGGTGTTGACACCGACGATGGGCAGCTCCCCCGACTCTTTCAGGCGTTCGTAGTGAAGAGATTCCTCCTGGATCTTCGCTCGTTGGTACTGCCGCTCCATCGCTCCGAGAACTCCCCCCCGACTCGAGAGCTTCTCGAACTCGGCAAGGACCGCTTCCTCGACCAGGTCAGTTAGGTACTCGATTAGGAACGAGCCTTGGAGCGGGTTCTCATTCTTCGCTAAGCCGAGCTCCCGATTGATGATCAGTTGGATCGCCACCGCTCGCCGGACCGACTCCTCGGTGGGAGTGGTGATCGCCTCGTCGTAGGCGTTGGTGTGAAGGCTATTGGTGTTGTCATAGATGGCGTAAAGCGCTTGCAGCGTCGTGCGGATGTCGTTAAAGCCGATCTCCTGCGCGTGGAGCGATCGGCCCGAGGTCTGGATGTGATACTTGAGCATCTGACTGCGGTCATTGCCGCCGTATTTGTGCTTGATCGCTTTGGCCCAGATGCGTCGCGCCACTCGTCCGATCACCGCGTACTCCGGGTCGATTCCGTTCGAGAAGAAGAAGGACAGGTTGGGGGCGAAATCGTCGATATGCATCCCCCGCGACAGGTAGTACTCGACGTAGGTGAAGCCGTTGGCGAGGGTGAAGGCAAGTTGGGTGATCGGGTTGGCGCCCGCCTCCGCCATGTGATAGCCGGAGATGGAGACGGAGTAGAAGTTGTCGACGTTGTGATCGACGAAGTACTGCTGGATGTCGCCCATCATCCGTAGGGAGAACTCGGTCGAGAAGATGCAGGTGTTCTGGGCCTGATCCTCTTTCAGGATGTCGGCCTGCACCGTCCCCCGCACCCGCGCCAGAGTCTCAGCTTGCAATTGCTCGTACAACTCTGCCGGCAGGACCTGGTCGCCGGTGACACCGAGCAACATGAGCCCGAGCCCGTCGTTGCCGGGCGGGAGCTCGCCCTCATAGCGCGGCCGGGCTTTGCCCTCATAGAGGGCAGCGATTTTGTCCTCGACCTCTGCCTCGAGCCCATTGGCCTTGATGTACTTCTCGCACACTTGATCGATGGCGGTATTAAGAAAGAAGCCGAGAATGATGGGGGCGGGGCCATTGATCGTCATCGAGACCGAGGTGGTGGGATCGCTGAGGTCAAAGCCCGAGTAGAGCTTCTTGGCCTCGTCGAGGGTTGCCACCGAGACCCCCGAGTTGCCGACTTTGCCATAGATGTCGGGCCGCTCATGAGGGTCTTCGCCATAGAGCGTCACCGAGTCGAAAGCCGTCGACAGCCGCTTGGCCGGCATACCCGCCGCCAGATAATGGAAACGCCGGTTGGTCTGCTCGGCTGGCCCTTCACCGGCAAACATCCGGGTGGGATCCTCGGCTGTTCGCTTGAACGGATAAATGCCGGCGGTATAGGGGAAGCTGCCCGGGAGGTTCTCCTGCAAGAGCCACGCCAGGCGATCTCCCCATCCTCGATAATGCGGCACCGCCACCTTCGGAATCGTCTGGTGACTCAACGTTGCCGAAGTGATCGGGACCGACACTTCCTTGCCTCGCACCATGAAGACAAAGTCGTCGCGCTCGTAGGCAGCCATCCGCTGATCCCAGCCTTCGAGCATCCCCAAGTTGGCCGGGTCGATACCGGCACGAGCTGCAGACGTGGCATCTTGGTCCGAACCGGCAGCCAGCCGGTAGGTCTGCTCGGCAAGTTCAGCCTGCGTCGTAGCCCATTCGTCATACCCGCGGTTTGACTCGGCCACCTCGGCCAGATAGCGAACGCGAGCAGGCGGCACCACCGATTGCTTGTCGACCGGATCGATCGGCAGCCCGAGCGCCGACACATACTCGACACCAGTTTTGGTGGCAAGGGCACTGAGCAATGCCAGGTAGAAGCGGTTCGTGCCCGGGTCGTTGAAGTCTGACGCGATCGTGTCGTAGACCGGCAGGTCTTCATCAAGGCCCTCGAAGCGGACGCGGTTGCGACGGAACTGTTTCCGCACTTCTCGCATGGCGTCTTCGGCACCTTGTTTGTCAGCCTTGTTGATCGCGATGAGGTCGGCGTAGTCGAGCATGTCGATCTTCTCGAGCTGGGACGCCGCGCCATATTCGGGAGTCATGACATAGGTGGCGAGGTCGGCGACGTCGACGATCTCGGTGTCAGATTGTCCGATCCCGGACGTCTCGAGGATCACGAGATCGACCCCCGAGACTCGCAACAAGTTGAGAGCATTGCCCACCGCCGGAGAGAGCGAGAGATTGGCCTGGCGGGTGGCCATTGACCGCATAAACGCGTGCGGGTGCGGGATCGAATTCATCCGGATTCGATCTCCAAGCAACGCTCCCCCGGTGCGACGCTTCGACGGGTCGACCGAAATCACTCCGAGGCGTTTGTCGGGAAAGTCGAGCAAGAACCGGCGCAGAACCTCGTCGACGAGAGACGACTTGCCGGAACCGCCGGTGCCGGTGAAGCCGAGAATCGGAACGTTGGTGCCGGCAGCCTTCTCAGCCACCTGCTCGAAGAGATCCTGATACTTGTCCGGCCAGTTCTCCGCCGCCGAGATCAGTTGGGCCAGCATGCCCGCCTCGAACGGAGATGCCCAGTCGGCCGGCTCGTCGAGCTGACCGGTGGGGTAATCGGCTTGAGCGAGCATGTCGTCAACCATCCCCTGGAGCCCGAGCGCTCGCCCGTCGTCGGGTGAGTAGATCCTGGTGATCCCGTAGCTCATCAACTCGGCGGCTTCGGAAGGGAGGATCGTCCCTCCCCCGCCGCCGAAAATCCTTACCTCCGAGCGGTTGGCGGCAACCAGAAGATCGCGCAGGTAGCGGAAGAACTCCATGTGGCCGCCCTGATACGAAGTGACGGCGATCGCCTGGGCGTCTTCTTCCACCGCGGTAGCAGCGATGTCGGTCCCGCTCCGGTTGTGGCCGAGATGGATGACCTCCGCCCCCGAAGCCTGCAACATGCGGCGGAAGACGTTGATCGAGGCGTCGTGGCCGTCGAAGAGAGTCGTGGCGGTGACGAACCGAACCTTGTTGACCGGCTGGTACCCCATCACCTCTCAAACTAGCCCTTCCGTGCGGCTGCGAACCCTGCCCCGACATCGTCGCTCAACGGCTACCCTTAGTTCAACATGGCATCAGCGACGAAATTGCAGGTTTGGATCGACCAGGACCTTTGTACCGGCGACGGAATCTGTGAGGAAATCACCCCCGATGTGTTCACCGCCCGTGAGGACGGCCTCTGGGTGGTCAAGGAAGAAACGAAGCATTTCGGCAAGACCATGGTCTATGACGGCAAGGACGGCGATGGCCACGGGCCCGACGGCTCCCGGGGCGTGGCCCGCATCCCCGATCATCTGATCCAAGATGCCCTCGAGTCGGCTGAGGAATGCCCGGGCGAATGCATCATGATCGAGCCCATCCCCAGCTAAGGCTGGCTTGGGTAGTCCTCGCGGCCTCCCTCCTTACTGGCTGCTCTAGCCAAACTGGCGATGGTTTCATCTCTCGGGTTGCGATCACGCAGGTGTGGCCTAGGCCGGACCACTTTGCGATCGGAACGGCAACGTTCTCGTTCCCAACGGCATCGGGTCCGGTTCCACGCCCCGTATTCGTCGCGACCACCGATTCCGGGCAGACGTGGGCTGACATTTCACCCGAGGAGGGCGCGCTGCCGAGTGTCCTTGATCTTGAGATCGTCGACCCGACGACAATCGTGGCCTCGCTACAAGATCCCGGAGTTTCCAGCCAACTGATCTCAACTACGGATGGCGGATGCCTGGATTACCCTAGAAACCGACGACATCATTTTTCACGCGGGTTCGACGCTTGAAATCGACTTCAACAGTGATCGCACCGGGCTGAAGAAGTTGGTGCACCTCATCGTCAATAGCTGCGGTTCGCTCTGGCAAACCAACGACGGCGGCGCCTCGTGGGACGCCGTCAAGTGTCTACCTGCCAACGGGCCTTACGCCATCGACGACGATGGGACCGGCTGGATAATCGCTGAAACCTATGAAACCACATACTTCCAAGCGGCTCTTTTCTCCACCAACGACGGCGGACGATCTTGGATCAAGCCCTCAATCGAAGGCCTTGATCCCTCGGTGCCAAACTGGGTAGTCGTCGACCTTCCGACCGCGGTACCGAGCGGAGCAAGCCTTGTCGCGATAACGGAAGGAGCCAATGGACCTCTGACCTGGCGATCATGTCGACGAACGCCGCCAAAACGAATTGGTCGCGTCTCTCGAATTTGCCCCTAGAGGTGCCGGCCATACTCGGTTTCTGGAATCTCGATGTCGATTTCGTCGACGACACCACGTGGTGGGTCGGTATCGACTCGGTGAACTCCAGAGCCTCAGAATTCTTTGTGACGTCGGACGCCGGCGAGACGTGGTCTCACCATGTCCACGGCCCAGGCGGGGGCATTATCGAGATTTTCTCGTTCGACGCGACCACGGCTTGGCTGAGGACTGTTGAAGGTGTCGTTTTTTCGACTGAGGACGGCGGTGAAACCTGGGATCCGCTTGTCGCTAACTTCTGACCGTCGGACCTAGGGCTTTGCTCCCCGTTTGCCTCTAATCAAGTCAAAGACGACCACGGCTAAGACGAGCAACGATGCCGCTCGCCCGCTAGCCACGTCGGGTGGCTGGGTCCAGCGTTGGATAGTTTCTTCCTTCGGAATGCCCTGCTGGGTCCGCGCGGCCGGCGTCAAGGCGACGGCGCCCTCGGCGGGCTCGAGCTTGCCACCAAAACGATTGGCGTAGACCTGGGTGAACTCGGCGCCAAAGAACAGAATCTGCGAGGAGTAATAGATCCACAGGAGGATCAATATCAATGAGCCCGCGGCGCCGAAGACCGAGGCGGTAGTGGATCGGCTCAGATACACGCCGATTAGAAACTTTCCGAGATTGAAGAGAAAAGCGGTCACGAGGGCGCCGATCCAAACGTCGCGCCAGGCGATCTTGACGTCCGGCAGCACTTTGTAGATCACCGCGAAGAGGAGCGTGATCACCGCGAACGAAGCGACGAAGTTCAGGGCTTGGAGGGGGAAACTCGCGTCCTCGCCGAAGGCGAACTCCGAAACCGCGTCAAGGCCCGCGGTCACGACCAGCGATGTCAAGAGGAGAAACCCAATTCCTAGAACCATGGTCAGGGACAAGAACCGATCCTTGAGCAGTCCGAGGATGCCGCGACCAGGCTTGGGACCCACCTCCCAGATCGTGTTCATCGAATCTTTGAGCTGACCGATAACTCCGGACGCACCAAGCAAGAGCGTCACCACCCCGATGATCGTGGCCACCAGACCGGCGCCAGGACGACGGGCGTTTGCGATCATGTCTTCGACCATGACGGCCGCATCATCGTTGATCAAGGTCCTTAGCTCATCGGTGATCCGACCACGGGCTGCTTCCTCCCCAAACACCAGGCCGGCAATGGCGATGGCAATGATCAGGAGCGGCGCCAACGAGAACATCGTGTAATACGCCAAGGCCGCTCCGAGCCGAGGCACCTTGTCCTCGGACCACTCCTTGACAGTTTGCTTCATCAGGTCAAAAGCTTTTCGCATCGGAGCCTCATACCCCTTTGGGACGGATTTCTCACCATCTAAGCCATTCGTAACTCCCTCGGAACGGCTCCGGCCAGAATGGTTGCAATGAGACAAGACCGGCAGGCGCCGGCGGCTATTGCGATCCTCGCCCTGGGAGTGTCACTGATCATGGCCGATCTTCTGATCGCTCGCGCCAACTCGCCTGGGGTAGTCCCTTTGATTCTTCTCGCCACCCTTCCCTATTGGGTCATCGGGGCATTCCTCTTGTGGCGCCAACCGCGAGTGAGAATCGGTTGGATTCTCCTTGCCTTCGCTTGCTCCTGGACCTTGACCTTCCTAGGGGTTGACTACGCCCGGTTCGCCATCGACCAAGGCCTCCCGGGCGCGATCTTCTCGGCCTGGGTTGGCGAGTGGACCTGGCTCGTTGCCTTGCTGATCATCTTCGTAGTCATTCCCGTGCTGTTCCCCGATGGGCAACCGCTGACGAAAAGATGGGGCTGGGTGTTGAAGGCGGTGGTGGTTTTGTTGCTTACATTCATCGCTGCCACCACCGTCCAACAGTCCTTCGATATCGGTTTCCGACTCGACAACCCGTGGGCACTCTTGCCCTTTGAAGACGCCGAAAACGCTCTCCTGCCATTGGTTATCCCCTTTCTCGTCCTCGGCGCCCTGTCCACGGTGACTCGATACCGCAGGCGCCGCGGCTTGGAGCGTCAGCAGCTCCTTTGGTTCGTTTTCTCAGTGTTTCTCACGATCGTGATGTTCGTAGGCAACGCAGTCTTCGAGCCCGACGGGATTGCCGGCGACCTCCTAGCCTTTGCCGGCCTCAGTGCCCCGGCCATTGCCATCGGGATCGCGGTGATGCGCTACCGGCTGTTCGAAATCGACAAGATCATCACCCGCACTATCACCTACGGGTTGGTAACGAGCTTGCTGATCGGTGTCTATACAGGAACGGTGTTCCTCATCTCCTCGCTGGTGCCGACCGCCGGATCTTTGGCGGTGGCGGGGGCGACGCTCTTGGCTGCCGCCCTGTTTGCTCCAATGCGACGGCGCGCGCAGGCCTTGGTCGATCAGCGATTCAACCGTTCGACGTACGACGCCCGAATAACGATGGAGCAATTGTCGAATCGTCTCCGCAGTGAAGTTGACGTCTATGCCCTGGGGTCGGAGGTGGGAAGAGTCGTCACAACGACCATGCAGCCTGAGAAGCTCGCTGTCTGGATTCGGTAAGAAAAGACCCCGGGCGGGTGGCCCGGAGTCTTTTCATCGATCAAATCGGCGAACTACCAGTCGCGGAAGCCAGGGCCTTCCGAGCCGTAGTACGAGCCGAGCTCGTCGCGATAAGTCGAGTCTCGATAGGTGGAATCGTCGAACTCGGGCGAGTTCTTGATTTGGTCCTTGGTGCGGTTCACCGCAACGCTCCGATTTTCCGAGTCGACGCGGGAAACCACGCCCGCCGGCAATAAGACCTTCTTGCCGAAGATCCAAGGGCCGGTGTCTACGACGATGTAGCTCGAACCAGCTTCATGCGTCGCTTCGTCGACTTTGCCGATCGAACCGTCCACTGCCTCAACGGAATAGCCAACGATGTCGCCGTTCATGTCGTCGTTCATGTCGTCGCGCACGTTTAAGTCGTCGCGCACGTCCGTCGAGGCGGCATCCCCATTTGCGTCTACACGCTCGGGGTACACATCATCCCGATACGTCCAGATCTCGTGATACATCCTGACCTCCCTTTGGTTGATGGATGTCTACGGGTCAATACCCACGGTGCCGCAGTTGAAACCAGTCAGGGCGCGAGGACCGAAAATGTTCGCGTGATGGTGGTCCGGGCGCCTCCACTCCTGGTGACGAGCGACACCGTGTAGGTGCCCGGGGTGGCATAGGTGTGGATGAGCGTCTGGCTGTTGTTATAGAGAACGCTCCCATCTCCCATGGTCCAGCGACGTTTGTGGGTGCCGGTGTAGTAATCAGTAAAGGTGACCGGTTGGCCGGCGTAGATGGGGTTGGTCGAAGTCGAAATGCGAGGAACGACGCAGCCGGGATGACCAATCCAGCTCGGAAGTCCAGGTCTCCTCCCAAGCCGATCCTCACCAGGAGCTGACGAGCAGCCTCCGCAACATCGTGAGGGTCGCTCCGGTGCCGTCTGCGACCGCATTCGAAGGCAGCCCGGTGACCACTGGTGTCACTGCCCCGGAAATGACCGAGCGATCCGCCGGTCAACCCAAAGCATTCCTCGCCCCCTCCGGACGGGTCTGGCAGTGACCGCTGCCACCGACTTCGGCTTACCGTTTACCTCTCATTAACTGGCTGTTAACTTCGTAGCCAAGAGGAGCCAACTTTGGCGTCGGTTGATTCGAGATTGGGCGCTAGTCGTCAGCATCTGCCGGTGGGCGTCATCGCTACAAGCAAAAGCGCCCGTACGTCGCTGCTGGTCGCCCAACGCCGGCGCATCTCCGACGCCAGCAACACTCTGTGGTTCAAACCGACGCTGTCAGTGGCCGGCGCTTTGGTCCTTGGCTCCATTCTCTCCCAGATAAATGCCAGCCCCGGTTCTTGGTTATGGACGGTGTCATTTCACGGAAACTCGAACGACGCCCGACAGATCTTGACGGTCATCATCGGGGCGCTGATACCGGTGACCAGCCTGATCTTCGCGCTGACCGTTGTCACCCTCCAGATCGCATCGACTCAGTTCTCGCCCCGTTTGCTGCGCACGTTCTTGCGCGACAACCGGACTCAACTCGTGCTCAGCGCTCTCGTCGGCACCGTCGCCTACAGCCTTGCCGGGCTCTTCACGGTGACGACCGATGAAACCCCGATCGACCAGGTGCCACGGTTCGCCATCACCGTGGCGTTGGCATTCGCCTTGGGCTGCATCGGCCTCCTTGTGTATTACTTCGGCCACATCACCAATTCAGTGCGGATCGATACGATCATGCGCCAGGTCGAGTCGGACACGAGACGAGTCATCGCCCGGGACCACTTGCCAATCAGCGAGTCTGACCTCGACCCCGACTGGCTCGAACCAATCCCAATACCAGCGAGCGCGGTCACGATCACCTCCCCAGTCGATGGTTACGTGCAAGGGGTCGATGTCCGCCTGCGCTCGCTAACAGTCAGAAAACGGGTGACTGTGCGCGTGCTTCCTCTGATCGGCTACTACACGATGATTGGGCGACCGCTCGCGTTGGTGTGGACGGACGATGGCAGTGAATTGCTTCCGACCACACGGGAGGCAATCCGCAACCTGATCGAGATCGACCCGGAGCGGCGTGTCGAGAGGGATGTTGGTCTCGGCCTACGGCAACTGGTTGACATAACCAATCGAGCGATGTCAACCGGGCAGAACGATCCCTACACCGGCACCCAAGCCGTACATCATCTGACGACGGTGCTCGTCGACGCCATCGGGCGATCGTTTGCGACTCAGATGTTCCGGGACGCCGCGGGCATCACCCGGGTCATGACCCCGATCATGGACTTTCCGACCCATCTCAAGGTGGTCTGCAGCCACATTCGACAGGGCGGTCTCGAACGACATCCGCGCGTGCTCCTCGAGCTGTTGCGGATGCTCGGCATCCTCGCCGAGCTCGCACCCACCTCATACCGGGCGGATGCCGTGCGCCGAGAGGTCGACATCGTCCTGACCGACGCCCGCAGGATCATTCCTTCGCCGACCGACCTGGAAGAGGCGCTTCGCCTCGGAGATGACGTGCTTGGCCGCTTGGACGAGATCACTGCCGAGCTGCGAGCGGATTCCATATCAATTCCTGAGCCGCAAGGCTCTGGAGCTTGAAATTAAGGTGGCTGCGAGCGAGGTGGATATATGACCGACACGACCGGTAGCGCGACCGTCAACGGGAAACAGAAAGTTAAGAAGAAGGCCAAGTCTCCTGTGCAAACAGTTCCTGCGGAGCAGGATCGCCTTTCCAACAAGGACTACGAGAAAGAACTCGGCAAGCTTCAGATGGAGCTGGTGAAGCTCCAAGAGTGGATTCGGAACCGAGGGCTCAAAGTCGTGGTCATCTTTGAGGGCCGCGACGCCGCCGGCAAGGGCGGGACCATCAAGCGGATCACCGAGAGCCTGAGCCCGCGAGTTTGCCGGGTCGAGGCGCTCCCGGCGCCGACCGAACGGGAGCGGACCCAGTGGTACTTCCAGCGGTACGCCGCTTATTTGCCGTCGGCGGGTGAGATGGTCCTGCTCGACCGGAGTTGGTACAACCGCGCCGGGGTCGAGCGAGTGATGGGGTTCTGTACCGAAGAGGAGTACCAGGAGTTCATGCGCTCGTGCCCTGAGTTCGAACGCATGCTGGTCCGCTCGGGGATCAAGGTGATCAAGTACTGGTTCTCAGTTTCCGACGCTGTCCAGGAAAAGCGGTTCCAAGCTCGTATCGACGATCCCGCCCGTCGCTGGAAGCTGTCCCCCATGGATCTGGAGTCGAGGTCGCGCTGGGTCGAGTACTCAAAGGCCAAGGACGAGATGTTCCGCCACACCGACATCAAGCAAGCACCCTGGTTCGTGGTCAACTCCGACGACAAGAAGCGCGCCCGGCTCAATGTCATTGCCCACCTCCTTAGCCAGATCCCCTA
>JBPCQV010000231.1:0-3772 GCA_050997725.1 Acidimicrobiia bacterium | reverse complement strand
ACCTGGCTCGGGGAGGGATGGCCGACGTTTATCTGGGCACCGACACCCTGCTCGGCCGCAAAGTGGCGATCAAGATTCTCCACGCCCAGTTCTCGAATGACGAGGCGTTCGTCAAGCGGTTCCGCCGCGAGGCGCAGGCCGCCGCCAACCTCACCCATCCCAGCATCGTCGGCATCTACGACTGGGGCCAAGCCAACGACACTTACTTCATCGTGATGGAGCTGGTCGAAGGCCGCAGCCTGCGCGACGTGCTCCGCTCCGACGGGGCGTTGCTCTCCCGCCGTGCCGCAGAGATCGCGGCCGAAGCCGCCTCGGCGCTGTCAGCGGCACATCGAGCCGGATTGGTCCACCGCGATATCAAGCCCGGCAACATCCTCCTTGCCACCGACGGCACGGTGAAGGTCACCGACTTCGGCATCGCCCGCGCCTGGGATGACTCCCAAGAGCTGACCCGCACCGGCGCGGTGATCGGGACCGCCTCCTACTTCAGCCCCGAACAGGCGCAGGGAGCTCAGGCCGATGAGCGCTCCGATGTCTATTCGTTGGGAGTGGTGCTCTATGAGATGTTGAGCGGACGCCCTCCGTTTGCCGGGGAGAGCCCGGTGGCGGTCGCCTATCAGCATGTTTCCGCCAGCGCTCCCCCACCATCATCTGTCAACGCCGACGTCCCCCGCGAGCTCGACGTCATCGTCACCCGCGCTCTGGAAAAGGACCCGGCGTTTCGCTATCAGACCGCCGACGAGATGCGGGCCGATCTGCTCCGGGTTCTGGCCGGCCAAAGCCCGGTGGCCACGGCCGCCGTGCCGGTTCCGGTGGCAACGCAGACTGCGGCCGTCGGCGCCGATCCCACCCGCACTCGGGTGATTCAGGCCCCGCCTCGCCCCGTTGGGCCGGCCACGCAAACGATTCCCGTTTTGGAGGACCGGCGCGGCAGTCAGATCCCCTTCATTCTCACCGCGTTCGCTTTGCTGGCGCTCCTGGGGACGATGGTGTTTTTGGTTTTCCGTGCTGCCTCGGGGGACACCCCGGTCACGACGACCACCACGGTTCCGCTCATCGTGCTGCCGGGTTTCGCCGGGATGACCGAGCAGCAGGCATCGGCTGAGTTGACCCGCCTCAACCTTGACGACCAAATTCGCCCGGAGGCGTCGAGCGAGGTCGAGAGCGGGATTGTGATCCGCACCGAGCCCGGCGAGGGAGCTTCCGTGCCAGTAGGGAGTTCGGTGTTCGTCTATGTGTCGGCGGGCGCAGACCCGGTGACGGTGCCGACTCTGATCGGTCGCACCCAACCCGAGGCGGAGCAATTGCTCACTGACGCCGGCCTCACCTTGGGCAGCGTGACGATGCGCCCCGACGCCGACGCCGCGGCCGGGATGGTGATCGAACAGAGCCCGGTGGCCGGCCTCGAGATCCCGCCCGGGGACCCCGTCAACATCGTCGTCTCTGAAGGGCCCGAAGAATTCGCGCTCCCCAACCTCGTGGGCATGGAAGACGGGGCGGCGTTCGCTGAGTTGAACAGTCTCGACCTCAATTGGGACACCATCCGCGAGGAGTCATCGGAGCCAGAAGGAATCGTCATCCGCACCCAGCCGGAGGCCGGCGCCTTGGTAAGGGCGGGCGACGTGATCATCATCGTCATCTCCGCGGGTCGGACGACAGTGACCGTCCCCGACCTGTTTGGGATGACCTATGACGAAGCCCGCCGGCAGTTGGAGAACGCCGGCCTCGGGATCTCAGACAATGCGCCCCTCGCTCCCACCAACGACCCGAGCCTGGACGGGCGGGTCATCAACCAAAGCCCCGACGCCGGGGCAGAGGTCGACGAAGGCTCAACCGTCCAAGTCACGCTGGGCGACTTCCAGGAACCACCACCCCCGACCACGACCACCCCCACCTCCCCCCCAACGACGATCGGTCTCTAACTCGCGAACCCAGGGTTCGCAGGGACACTGTGTATCCCTACGGGCCCACAGAACGCAAAAAGTTGCCCAGCAGCTTCTTGCCTTCGGTGGTCATGATTGACTCGGGATGGAACTGGACTCCGGCGACCGGATCGGTCACATGATGCATCCCTTGGATTACCCCGTCCTCGCTCCACGCACAGGGCCGGAGCTCGTCGGGTAGCTCGGCGGCGGCCAGCGAGTGGTAGCGGGTAGCGGTAAAGGGATTGTCAAGGCCGGCGAAGATCCCCGCGCCGTCGTGGTGGACCGAGCTCGTTTTCCCGTGGCGGGGCTCGGGGGCGAGATCGACCCGGCCGCCGTAGGCGACGACGATCGCCTGGTGCCCGAGACAAACGCCGAGCGTGGGGATGGTCGGTCCGAAGGTCCGCACATACTCGACAGAAAAGCCGGCCGCCTCCGGGACGCCCGGGCCCGGGGAGATGACCAGTCGATCGAAGGAAATCTCGTCTACGACCTCTGATGGCTTCAGGACATCGTTCCGGATCACGACCGGATCGGCTCCGAGCTCGCCTAAGTATTGGACCAGGTTGTAGGTGAAGGAGTCGTAGTTGTCGAGGACCAGGACACGCCCACCAGCCGCTGGTCGACTCACCGGTAATTGGTGGCCATGATGAAACCGGCCGCGATCATGAGAAATCCGCCGAACAGGAAATACTGCGGCCATTGGAAGATGAATCGGGCCAGGACCGCCAACAGCCCCAATCCGAGAAGGCCCGCCATCAACCAGACATACCAGGTAGGGCTCGGTCCCTTCGCTTTGGCCTCGGCGCCCGCGGTCTTGGGCATTGTGCGCGTGGTGCGCTTGGGCTTGCGCCGCTTCGACTCAGGCATGCCGGCGAGACGCTAGCGCCAGAATCAATCGGCTCCTCACCCTGGGCGCCAGACCGCCACCATCTCCTCCCGGCAGTGCTTGGGAGGGGCCGGTTGAGTGTTGTTGGCCATGCGAACGGTGAGCTCGGTGCCGCACACCGAACATCGGTAGTCCTGATCGGTGGGCACCATATCCTCGGGGTCGACTTCGGGTGGTGGGGTGGCCAGCATCCGGATCATGTATATCGACACTCGCCAGATCACCACCCCCAAGCCGATCGCGAGGATTACGCGAAGCAATCCGCCCATTCAGTCGATCAGCTCGAGAATCATGCCGTTGGCCATGCCGCCGCCCTCGCACATCGTCTGCAGGCCATAGCGCGTCCCGGTCCGTTCCATCTCGTGAACCAGGGTCGTGGTCAGGCGAGCGCCCGACGCCCCCAAAGGATGTCCCAGGGCGATCGCTCCCCCGTTGACATTGGTGCGCGCCCACAGAGCATCCGGATCGGTGCCGCCATGTTCCATCCGCCAAGCGGCGATGACGGAGGCGAACGCTTCGTTCACCTCGAACAACCCGATGTCGTCGATGGAAAGATTGGCGCGACCGAGCACTTTGCTTGTCGCCGGGATGGGGCCGGTGAGCATGATGACCGGGTCGACACCGGCTAACGCAAAGGCTACGAACCGAACCCTAGGCTTGAGGCCGAGAGCGCGGGCTTTCTCCTCGCTCATGATCAACACCGCGGCGGCGCCATCGGAGATTTGCGATGAGTTGCCGGCGGTGACGAGACCGTCGATCTTGAACGCCGGCTGGAGGGAGGCGAGTTTCTCCAGGGTGGTGTCCCAACGGATGCCCTCGTCGCGGGTCACCACCTCGGTTCCGGCCTCGCCCGACACCGAAACTCCAACGAGCTGGCTCTCAAAGCGGCCTTCCTCGGTCGCCCGGGCGGCGCGCTGATGCGAATCCATTCCGATCTGGTCGAGGGTCGCTCGGTTAATCC
>JBPCQV010000079.1:0-3095 GCA_050997725.1 Acidimicrobiia bacterium | reverse complement strand
GTGGCGATCGTTGCCGGAGCGCCGATCTACTTCGGCGATGAGCGATCCGTCGATCTCGGAGCGTGTCTGACTCTGGTCGGCTTTGGAGTGGCTTTGGGTCTCCTGATCCTCGTCGCCCGAGCAAGGACTCAGGTTGTTCAGCACTTCGTCGGACGGATGGTGGCGATGATCGGTTACCTGCTCGTTTTCGCCTGGGTGCTTCCACAACCGTCCGTGCAACGGTTCGACAACGGCTGGGGAGTCATGATGCCGCTTGCTCTAGCAGCGACAGCATGGTTGCTTATTCTCATCGGGGCGATGACGATCGAGCGCCGCTTGCCTTACGCGGTGGAGGCGGTGAGCGATGAGTTCATCGGGGACATCAATGTCTTTGTCAGCCTGGTGGCGACGGGTGCCCTCTTTGCCCTCGCCGAACGACAGATTGGCCTTTGGGCGCTCGGAGTCGCCGGTCTTCCATTTCTCTTTGCCCGGTCCGCCTTCGGACGTTTCACCACCACCCAAAACACTTATCGTCAAACCATCAGGGCCTTGGCCCGGATCCCGGAAGTTGCGGGGCTCGGGTTCGAGGGCCACGCAGATCGCACCGCGGCCCTCGCCCAGGAAGTCGGCTACGAGCTCGGGCTCGGGCGTCGGGATCTCGAGGACCTCGAGTGCGCCGCCCTGATGCATGACATTGGGCGCATCACGCTCACGGAACCCGCCATCCTTCGCCTTGGTTACACCGACGACGACATCGCCCGCTGGGGGGCGGAGATCATCAGCGAGGCGCCGTCCCTGAAACCGATCGCCGAACATGTGCGCAAGCTGCATGAGCCATATCGAAAACCGGGTGAGCAAAGCGATCCGAGCATTTCGGTTATCTCCAAGATCGTGCGAGCGGCCAGCTCATACGACAACCTCGTGGTCGGCCGGCAGTTGTCCGCCCTGCAGGCGATCGAAGTCTTGCATCAGGGGGCGGCCTACGACTTCGACCCGGCAGTGATCACTGTCCTCCGCGAAGTCCTGGAACGCCGCATGGCTTTCCACCCAGCCACCACATAGGCACCACGCGAACCTTAGGTTTGCGTGGTGGTATAGCCACCAAAATCGCCTAAAGAATCGGGCTTAGAGCCGCGCCGCCGAACCGGCTTCTGCGCGCGCTCCCCGTTTGAACCAACGGATCGGCCGGCGCAACTCCGACTCGATAAAGCGTCCGAGCCCAACGGCGAGGGAGATGTCGCCGAGGGAGAGGACCTGGCCGTAGCTGGCGATGCGAATCGGAATCACATCGGCGAAGAAGGGGAGGAGCGAGTGGCGATCGAGGACCACATGTTTGTAGCTTTCGGAGATCACGGGCTCGCCGGGAGCAAACCCCGAAGCGACCTCGGCCGCCTCCGCCAGGACCGGCATGCCGCCATTGATGAGGATGACAGTGAAGTTCATCAACACCCCGAGGCCCGCGAGCCAAAGGCCCGGTCGATCGCGATTGAAAAGCACCAGCAGCACCAGCGGGGCGTAACTCACGAGAACCAGGCCAACTCCGAGTCCCGACCTTTGCTCGGGTACGTAGCGGGCGGCGAATTGCATGGCGAAACTGAGGGGGAGAAGCCACCACAAACGAAGGTGGATATCGCCCAAACTCGACAACCGGCCCCCGCGCAGGATCGCGATTGCCATGGACAGGAACAACACCAACACCAGCCATAGCATTGGCCGACGGTATCAACACGAAGGGTCGGGCGCCAGATGGTGAAATTCGAGATTGATGGAGTTCGGGCTGCGATCACTATCGACGAGCCCGAACGACGGAACCCCCTGACGGCGGCGACCGTCTCCGACCTGTTGCGCTTCACGGAGGAGGCCAACGCCGAGCCGGAGGTGAGGTGCATCGTCTACAGCGGCGCTGGCGATCGAGCCTTCTCGGCGGGCGGGGATCTCGGGGCTGGCTTTTTTGAGGATCCGCTTGGCTTGCATCGGTCGCGGGGAGCGATCGCCGACCTCTTCCGAGCGATGTGGAGCGGGGAGAAAACCACCATCGCCCGAGTCAACGGGCACGCCTTGGCCGGCGGGTTTGGCCTCGCGGTCGCCTGCGATGTGACTGTGTGCGTGGAGGACGCTCAGCTCGGTATGCCCGAGGTTGGGGTGGGTCTCTGGCCGATGATGATCAGCGTGCCTTTGCTGAGGGCCGCTTCACCCAAAGTGGTTTATGAGCTGATGGCGACCGGCCGCACGATCAGGCCGCATGAAGCCCTCCAACTTGGCCTTATCAATCGGGTGGTCAGTCGTGAGGATCTCGACACGACGATTGCCGACGTCGTTGGATTGTTGGCCCAAAGGAGTCCCGCCGCGACCGCCTTGGGCAGAACTGCGTTCAACGCCCTCGGCGGGTTGGACGCCGACTCGGCGCTCGATTTCTTACAAAACGGACTCACGGCGGTCACCATGACCGATGATGCCCGCGAAGGTCTCGCCGCCTTCGCCGAAAAGCGCGCTCCTGGCTGGACGTCCCCTTCCGCTGGAGGAGAGCTGGGGTAGCCTGACTCGAGTGCAACGGGTCTTGCGGGTGGCGGGCTGGTCCTTTCTCGGCCTTGCCGGACTGGTCGCCCTGTTCCTCGTCTACCAGCTTTTCATCACCGACCTCTTCAACGCCAGGTCGCAGGCAATCGCCACCGAAGAGCTCGAGTTCACGCTGGTCGCACGGCGAGCGGCGATCGAGGTCGCCCCGCCGTCCACCACCAGCACCCAGCCGGTCGCGAATCCCGACCCATTGCTCAACGCGTTGCCCGAGCTCCTGCTCGAACCGGAAGCGCCGATGGGAACGCCGTTCGGTCGGATCGTCATCGGCAAGATCGGACTCGATGCGTTTCTCTTCGAGGGTGTCGATCGGGAGACACTGCAACTCGGGCCCGGCCACATTCTGGGCACTCCCCTCCCTGGGCAGCCGGGGAACGCCGTTATCAGCGGTCATCGCACCACCTATGGCCGCCCTTTTTTCGATCTCGACCAGATGGTGATCGGGGACAGCATCTCGGTCGAGACCGCGCTTGGCACGAGCGTCTACACCATCCGCCAGATCCTCGTCGTCAGACCTACTGATGTCTGGGTGACCGATCCCA
>JBPCQV010000151.1:0-9263 GCA_050997725.1 Acidimicrobiia bacterium | reverse complement strand
CGCATGGCCTGGTACTCGCGATCGGACAAGGTCTGAATCGGAGCGACGGTGATCGAGTCACCGGTGTGGACGCCCATCGGATCGAGGTTCTCGATCGCGCAGACCACCACTGCGTTGTCGTTGCGATCGCGCATGACCTCGAGCTCGAACTCCTTCCACCCTTCGACCGACTCTTCAACCAGGATCTCGCCAACCGGAGAGGTGTCGAGGCCGCGACGGGCGATCTCCACAAACTCCTCGCGCACTCGTGCGATGCCGGTTCCGCCCCCGCCGAGGATGAATGACGGTCGCACCATCACAGGAAATTTGATCTCGTCTGCGATCCGCACGGCTTCGGGCATCGAGCGGGCATACCCGGCGCGCGGGACCGCCAGGCCAGCCTCCTCCATGACTTCTTTGAAGCGCCCGCGATCCTCGGCTCTCGAGATCGCTTCCGGGCCGGCCCCGATCAGCTCAACGCGATAGCGGGCGAGCACTCCCCGGCGATGGAGGGCCATCGTCACATTGAGAGCGGTTTGGCCGCCGAGGGTTGGTAGCAACGCGTCCGGACGCTCGCGAGCGATGATCTCCTCCACCACCTCAGGAGTCACCGGCTCGATATAAGTGGCATCGGCGAACTCGGGGTCGGTCATGATCGTCGCCGGGTTGGAGTTGACAAGGATCACCCGATACCCCTCGGCTCGCAGCACCTTGGCAGCCTGGGTGCCCGAGTAGTCGAACTCGCAGGCCTGGCCGATGATGATCGGGCCCGACCCGATCAGGAGAATCGAGCGGAGGTCGCTCCTCCTAGGCATGGTCCATCAGGTCAAGAAAGTCGTCGAAGAGCCCAGTCGCATCGTGGGGCCCGGGTGCGGCTTCCGGGTGGTATTGCACCGAGAACGCGCGGGCCTCCTCAGCGCGCATCCCTTCCAGGGTGCCGTCATTGAGGTTTTGGTGAGTGGCTTCGACTGCTCCAAAGGAAGTCTCCACCCTCGCGGGCAGCATGCTCGAGTCGGCGAGTCCTGAACTCTCCGGCGCGTCGCCGGGAGCGACTGACCACAGGTCGACAGCGAACCCATGGTTTTGGCTAGTGATCGCCACCGCCCCGGTCTTGAGGTTTCGGACCGGATGATTGCCGCCGTGATGGCCGAACGGGAGCTTGTAGGTGGCCGCGCCCAACGCCAGCCCCAGCACCTGATGACCGAGGCATATTCCGAAGATCGGCACTCGGCCGAGCAGGTCCCGCAGCGTCGAGACGGTTTCGGTCAGCGGCTCGGGATCGCCGGGCCCGTTGGAGATGAACACCCCGTCAGGGTTTTGCAGCAGGATCTCGCCAGCCGAAGTGGTGGCGGGGACCACTGCGACGTCGAGGCCGCGGGCGGTCAGTTGACTAAGGATGTCGCGCTTGAGGCCGAGGTCGATGGCGACCACTCTTCCGATTTGTGGAGTGCTGGCCCGAGCCGTGTACGGATGCCGCGTCGAAACCCGATAGGCGAGCGCCTGGCCGGTCATCGGGGAGGCAGTCGCCGCCATTGCCGCCAGTTCGGTCTGATCGAGATCGGTCCCCATCGCCACCGGCATAGCTCCGTTGAGTCGGATGTGCCGCGTCAACCGGCGGGTGTCGACCTCGGCCAGGGCGACCACACCTCTGATTGCCAACTCCTCGGCTAACGAATGTTCCGCTCGCCAGCTCGAATACGTCCCCGCCAGGCTTCGCATCACCATGCCGGCGGCGGCGACCTCGCCAGCTTGATCGTCGGCTGCTGTCACTCCGTAGTTGCCGATGTGAGCGGAGGTCATCACCACCACCTGCCCGGCGTAGGAAGGGTCGGTCAGCACCTCCTGGTAGCCGGTCATGGCGGTGTTGAAGACGACCTCGCCAGTCGTGGGGCCGTCCGCTCCGACGCCGACACCTTTAAAGGCCGATCCGTTCGCAGTTACCAGCAAAGCGGGTTTCACGACTTCACCAAAGAATGAGTCACGCGGCCCTCGTAGATCGTGGCCAGGACCATGCCTCGCACAGTGCCACCGCGGAACGGTGAGTTCTCGCTTCGGGAGCGGAACCGGTCCGGAGTCCAGGTCCGCTCGGGATCGAACACCACCAGGTTGGCGGGGCTGCCTGCGGCCACCCGCTGACCCTGTTTTTCGAGTTGCGCAATCTGAGCCGGGCTGATCGACATGCGCGCAAAGAAGGTTTCGATCGGCAGCGAGCACGCCGTCATCACCGCCGCAGCGGCTGTCTCGAGCCCAATCACTCCCCGGGGGGCCTCCGCGAAAGTGACCTCGGTTTCAAACGGGGCGTGAGGCGCGTGATCTGTGGCGACGGCATCGATCGAGCCGTCCGTGAGCCCGGACACCAAAGCTTCGCGGTCGGCGGCGGAACGGAGCGGCGGATACATCTTGAAGGCGGGGTCGAGCGCCATTACTCGCTCGTCGTCGAACGCCAAATGGTGAGGCGTCACCTCGCTTGTCACCTTCAAACCTTGGGAGCGTGCGGCGGAGATGAGGTCGAGAGTGCCGCGGCTTGAAATGTGCTGGATGTGATATCGAACTCCGGTCAGGCGGGCGAGCGCGAGGTCGCGGGCCACTACTAGTTCCTCAGCCAGGGTCGGAATCCCGCGGAGGCCGAGAAGCGACGAGACCGCCCCTTCGTGCATCTGTCCGCCAAACGACAGACCCTGGTCCTCGGCGTGTTGGGCGACCACCGCTCCCCGCTCGGCGAGATAATCCATCGCGAGTCGCAACAAACCGGAATCAGCAACGGACGCGCCGTCGTCAGTGAAGATGCGTACCCCCGCTTCCCATAGGTCGTCAAGATGCGACAACGCCTTGCCGTCGCGAGCCATCGTGATGGCCCCGGCCGTGGTGATTTGGCAGAGACCGACCTGGCGCCCGCGTTCGATCACAAAGCGGGCGAGGTGGCCGGAGTCGATCGCCGGCTTGGTGTTGGGCATCGCCACCAGGGCGGTGAACCCGCCCGCTGCGGCCGCCGCCGAGCCGCTGGCGATGTCCTCTTTCCATTCCTCGCCGGGCTCGCGCAGGTGGCAATGAAGATCGACCAAGCCGGGACCAACCCAGGCGCCGTTGGCGTCGATCGTGGTGTCGCTGTCGTGACCACCACCGATCGAAGCAATTCGGCCGTCGTTGACAAAGAGGTCAATCTCGGCAACGCCATCGGCGGACAAAACGGTGCCGTTGCGGATGGCGAGCTCGGAATTCATGAGGCTCCAAGCAGGCGGAAGATAACAGCCATCCGGGTGGCAACGCCGTTCTGGACCTGGTCGAGGACTAGCGAACGCGGGTCGTCGGCCACGTCAGCGGTGATCTCCACCCCGCGGTTGATCGGGCCCGGATGCATCACCACGGCGTCGGCCGGGAGCATTTGCAATCGGTGTCTATTCATCCCGAACCGCAGTCCGTACTCCGCCAGCGACGGAAGGATCGGACCGCTCCCCCGCTCGAGCTGCACGCGCAACAGGTAGACGACATCGAGAGAAGGCAGCGAGTCATCGAGGGAATGCGAAACTGTGACGGGAAAGGCGCTGAGGTCGACAGGCAACAGCGGCGAAGGGGCAATGAGCTCGACTTGGGCACCGAGCTGGGTGAAGGCGTCGATGTTCGAGCGGGCAACCCGCGAGTTGGCGATATCGCCGACGATTCCCACTTTCAACCCGTCGAGCTTTCCGAAACGTTGCCGCAAGGTCAGCGCGTCAAGAAGCGCCTGGGTCGGGTGCTGGTGGGCGCCGTCGCCGCCGTTGATCACCGGGCCGTCGACCCAGCCGGCAACTCGTGCCGCCGCGCCCACCGATTCGTGCCGGACCACAAACAGATCGGCGCCAGTGGCTTCGAGCGTGAGCACCGTGTCTTTCAGACTCTCGCCTTTGGTGACCGACGAGGTGCCCGGCGCGAACGACATCACATCTGCCGAGAGGGCTTTCGCCGCCCGTTCGAACGACAGTCGCGTCCGAGTCGAGGTCTCGAAGAAAACGGTGGCGATGGTGCGGCCACGCAGTGTCGGCACCTTGGGAATGTCGCGCTCGAGCACCGAGGAAAACTCGGCGGCGAGGGTGAGCAGATCCTCGATCTCGGCTCGATCGAGATCGGAAATCGAGAGGAGGTGTTTCACGAACCCACCCAAACCCCGGTCTCACCGTCGATTGCCTCCACTCGCACCGTCACTCGTTGGTCGATGGAAGTCGGAATGTTCTTGCCGACATAGTCCGCACGGATCGGCAGCTGGCGATGACCCCGGTCGACCAGCACCGCTAGCTCGACCGCGGCCGGGCGGCCCAGGTCGGACAGCGCGTCGAGCGCGGCCCGGATCGTCCGTCCGGTGAAGAGAACGTCATCGACCAATACAACGTTGCGGCCGTTGAGATCAATCGGCATGAGCGTCCGTCCGAGCCGCGGGGTGGGCCGAGAGGCGAGGTCGTCGCGATACAGGCCGATGTCGAGGCTCCCCACCAGGACCTTCTCCTCCTCGATGGCGGCAATCGCTTCGGCGATCGACTCGGCTAGCGGAACCCCTCGGGTCTGGATCCCGATGAGGACCAGGTTGCTAACGCCTGAATGGTGCTCGCAGATCTCATGCGCGATTCGGGTTAACCCTCGCCGGACATCGTCGGCAGCAAGCAAGCGGGTTGGCTCGGGCATCTCGGTTCCTTCCCGGTCTCACAGGACCGGTCCTTAAAGGGCATCTCGAAGATACCAGAAGCCAACTGACCTACTGGCCATCCTTTTCGCGACCAAACTGGACCGTTTCGTACCCCTTTGGTCGCGAAAACGGTTGTGTAGTGGCTAGGGCCGTCGGCGGGAACGGCCTTAGGGATGAACTCATCCCACAGGGCTAGGAGCTTTTCCTCGTTCACGATCTCGACGGTGACCGAACCCGTGTCCACCAAGCCGGCGGCGCCGTCGAGGCTCGTCGGGTTCCCCCCGAGGGTGAGCAAAACTCCGCCACCAGAAGGAACCTGGGCGAGGACGGTGGGGTCGAGGGTCGCCAGCAGCAACAACTTCTCGGAGGGTTGACCACTCGGCTCGGTTTTCAGCCAAACCTCGGCCGGACGGTCGAGCATGAAGGCGAGAACCAGTGGCATCATCTTCAGGCCGCGGGTGGTTTGCCAGCAGGCTCCCGACCAGCCCAAGTCGATCCGAGCGCAGATTGGCTAGGTGAACTGGGAGGTGCGACTGGCGACTCCGCCGACCATGGGGGAAACCCTTTCTCATAATTCGTCCCATAGCGAGTCGTGCTCGTGCTTGTCAGGACGAATTACGTTTTGAGGTTTCGTCACAGGACAAATTTGGAGTGCGGCCTCCGTGGTAAGGCCATCACGGCGTCCGGTCCCCCGAGCCTGCCGCGGGAGGAGAGTCCGAAGCTTCCGGTGGAGGCGAGGATCTCAGCCTGGTTACCAGTGCGGCGAGGATGCCGTTGACGAAGGCGCCGCTTTTCTCAGAGCCGAAGATCTTGGCCAGACGGACGGCTTCGGAAACGACGACCGGGGCAGGAGTATCAAGCTCATACAACAGCTCGTAAACGCCAAGTCGGAGGATGGCGCGATCGACCACCGGCATCCGGTTGATCCGCCAGTGATCGGAAGCGGCGTCGATTAGGCGGTCGAGATCGATTTGATGATCGAGGACCCCGTTCACCATCCGCGCCACCCGGGCCGGCAGGCCCTCGGCCGCGTCTTTGAGCTTGCGCTGGTCCGCTTCGTAGAGAGCCTCGATCGCCGCCTGGCGCGCGTCGACCGTCACGCCCGGGTGATGTAGCTGCCCGAGCGGGTGTCGACCCGGATCCGGTCGCCGATGTTGACGAACAGCGGCACCTGGACGACCAGGCCGGTTTGGGTCGTGGCGGGTTTCGTCGCCGCGCTTACCCGATCACCTCTCACGCCGGGCTCGGTATAGGTCACCTCCACCTCCACCGAGGCAGGAAGGTCGACCGAAATCGGGTTGCCTTTGAAAAGAGCAAGGGTGATATTCATCCCGTCGACCAGGTAGTCGGATGCCTCTCCCACCTCGTCGGGCGCCATCGCGAATTGGCCGTAATCGTCGAGATTCATGAAGTGGAAGCCGAGATCGTCGCGATAAAGAAAGGTGTGTTCACGTCGATCGATGATCGCCTGCGATACGGCCTCTCCGGCTCGAAAAGTTCGATCGAGAACCTGGCCGGTCTCGAGATTTCGAAGCCGCATGCGCACAAACGCCCTGCCCTTGCCCGGCTTCACGTGCTGATACTCCAAGATGGTGAAGATGCCATCATCGAGATCGAGGGCTTGTCCAGGACGGACGTCGTTCGTGGAAGCCATGTCGGTCGGCGCAGGTTAGGCGATGCCGATGGCGGCGAGACCCAGCTCGATCAGGTCCTCGGGAACGGGCTCAACGACGGGATCGGCGATCTGCCGGAGCAAGACCATCAGTGTACCTTTGGTGCTCCGTTTCTTGTCCTTGCGGATCAAGTCGAGGGCGGGACCAGGGGTGACACCGGCGGCGGCCACCGGGAGACCGAGCGCACAGACCGTCTACACGAGCCCGCGGCTACCGAACCCATGGCGGATTGCAGAGATAGTGCCGGCAGCGACCATGCCCACCGCGACCGCCAGCCCGTGCGGCATCGGCGCCAAGAGCTCCACTGCGTGTCCGATCGTGTGTCCGAAGTTGAGGACGGCGCGACGGTCGTTCTCGCGAAAGTCACTGCCAACCACTTCCACCTTGACCGCTACCGCCCGCTTCACTACCTCAGCCAGCGGAGGATCGGTTCTTTGGAGGAGGTCAACGAGCCGGGCATCTCCCACGTACCCGGCCTTGAGCGCCTCGGCAAGCCCTTCCTGCCGAAGCGGTTCAGGGAGCGCTTCGAGAACTTCGAAATCGATGATGACTCGGGATGGCAGATGAAACGCCCCGACCAGGTTCTTCCCGCCGAGGTTGACCCCGGTTTTCCCGCCGATGGCGGCGTCGACGGCCGCCAACAAAGTGGTTGGGATCAGGATCGACTCGACCCCGCGCAGCCAAGTGGCGGCAATGTACCCGGCGACATCTGTTGCCGCTCCTCCTCCCACCCCGATGATCGTGTCATGGCGGCCAATGTTTCGTTCGGAAAGCCATTCATAGATGCGAACGGTCTCGGCGAGGGTCTTGGCGTCCTCCCGATCGGCAAGCCGGCGCAGATTGTTGGTCTGGATCGCTTCGGCGACCTGAATCGCGATCGGCTCGGCACCCGGGGAATAGAGGATGGCCGCCTGTTCGCGCGAGAGGCGCTCGGGCAGCACGTTCTCCGGTATGCCGCGACTGAAGAGAATCTCACTTTGCTGCGCCGACGATACGGGCCCGAGAATCAACCGGTCCACATCGCCTCGGCCAGGGTCGTGATCTCAGCGGGAGAGAGAGAATTGGTGTCGATAGCGACTTCCGCCGCCGTCGCATAAAGCTCCTCACGCTCGGCCAACAAGGTCGCGAGAGTTGCCTGTCGATCACTCCAAGCCAGCAGTGGTCGATCGGTGGCACCCTCGAGCCGCTTCGCCAGCGTTTCCACGGATGCCTTGAGCCAGATAACGACGCCCGATTGCTGCATAGTCGCGACGTTTTCAGGTCGGGTCACCGCTCCCCCGCCGGTGGCGACAACAGTGGAAGTTTCGGTCGCCGCCGCCTGCACGGCCTCGCTTTCGCGCTGGCGGAAGCCGGTCTCACCTTCGACCTCAAAAATCCGCGTGACGCTCAACCCGGACATTGCTTCGACCATTTGATCGGGGTCGAGAAAGGAAGTGCCTCGTCGCGTCGCCAGCGCACGGCCCACCGTTGTCTTTCCCGATCCCATCATTCCGACGAGCCACAGGATCAAAAGTCGGCGATCCGTTGCCGCCAGGCGTCCGCGTTTCTCACGAAGTCGGAGACGGTATCGCCCCCCAGAACTCGCTGGCATTCCTGGGCGAGCACGATGGCGACCATCTGCTCGGCGACGACCCCCGCCGCCGGCACCGCACAGGTGTCCGATCGTTCATAGAAGGCCCGTTCAGCCGTGTGGGTCTCGGTATTGACCGTCTGCAGCCCCTTCAGCACGGTCGAGATCGGCTTCATCGCAGCGCGGACTCGCAGCAGGCCGCCAACCGAGATCCCGCCTTCGGTGCCACCGGCGCGGGTGGTGTGGCGGGTGTAGGTGCCCTCTTCGTAGAAGATCTCGTCGTGGGCGTGGGTGCCAGGGCGGGTGGCGACGTCGTTGCCATCTCCCATCTCCACGGCCTTGATGGCATGAATCGACATGAGCGCTTCGGCGAGACGCGCATCGAGGCGGCGGTCCCAATGGACGTGCGATCCCAGTCCCGTGGGCACGTTGTAGGCGATCACCTCGACGACACCGCCCAGCGTCTCGCGATCGGCTTTGGCAGTTTCAATGGCTTCCACCATGGCGGCAGCGGCTTCGGGGTAAAAACAACGAACCTCGGAGGCATCAATTAGGCCCAGATCAGCAAACGTCGGTTGCGGGGAGTCGGGGGCGGTGACCTTGCCGATGGCAATCACGTGCGACAGGACATCTACGCCGATGGTTCGGAGCAGTTGTTTGGCCAAGTAGCCGACCACGGTGCGGGCGGCGGTCTCGCGAGCCGAGGCCCGTTCGAGGATGTTGCGGGCGTCGCGTTGGTCGTACTTCAGCATTCCCGCCAGGTCGGCGTGGCCCGGTCGGGGCGCGGTTAGGACCTTGCCGGAGTCTTCGGCGGGTTCGGCGCTCATGGTCTTCGACCATCTTTCCCATTCGGAGTTGCGAATGATCACTGCCACCGGCGAACCGAGAGATTCGCCGTGGCGCACCCCCGCTAGCAGCTCGATCTCGTCGCGCTCGATCCGCATCCGCGGACCACGGCCAAAGCCGAGCCGCCGCCGTGCGAGCTCGTCTTTGATGCCAGCGATCGGCACCGCAAGGCCGGCCGGCAAACCCTCGACTACGGCGACCAAGCCCGCTCCGTGGGATTCACCGGCGGTGAGAAAGCGAAACACCAAAGGATCGTAGAGATCAGCAAATGGCATGGACTGCTGCGGCGAGCAGCGCCGACAAAGTTCTTAAGCACCGAGTCGCTAACCGAACGGCCCCAGCATCTCAAGAAGTCGGCCGCTCACGACCGAATCATCTAAGGGATCGGACGCACCTGGCCCCAAGGTAATTTGTCGTCACCGGAACGCTTTTTGGGAAATTCGTCCTGTGGCGAACGAGGAACGCTCGCCCCCAGACAAAGTTTGTTTTTCCCCTTTTTCCGCGGAAAAACTCCCCAGGAAGTTTTCGGGGTCTCGGTTCA
>JBPCQV010000131.1:0-14386 GCA_050997725.1 Acidimicrobiia bacterium | reverse complement strand
TGGGCCGCGTCCCTATTGACGCTGGCTGCTTGGCTCGTGACCCTCGCCTTTTTCTTCCCGGTCTTGTGGATGGTTCTCAACGGTTTCAAGACGGAGGCCGACGCCAACGCTGCTCCAAAGCTGTTCTTCGAGCCAACCATGGAGCAATACCAGACGGTCACGACGGTGAGTGAAGGACTGCTTGGTTTCCAAGAGGCGTTTGTAAACTCGCTGGTCATCGTCATCACGTCGACGATCCTCGTGATCCTTCTGGCGGTCCCAGCTGCCTACGCCCTGTCAATCCGACCCGTCAAGAAGTGGCGCGACGTCCTCTTCTTCTTCATCTCCACCAAGTTCTTGCCGATCGTGGCCGGAATCCTCCCGCTCTGGATCCTCGCCCGCAACCTGGGCCTGCTGAATACGCGAACGGTCCTGATCATCCTCTACACCGCGATCAACGTGCCCATCGCCGTGTGGATGCTGCGATCGTTCTTTTCTGAAGTGCCGCGGGCGTTGGTCGAGGCCGCTCAGATCGACGGCGCCGGCCTCCGCCAACAACTAGTCAACGTGATGCTGCCGATAGTCGCACCGGGCTTAGCCGCCACGGCACTCCTGGTGGTGATCTTTGCCTGGAACGAATTCTTCCTAGCCGTTCAGCTCAACACTGTCGACGCCCAAACGATCCCGATCTGGGTGACGGCCAACGTCAGCACCCGTGGGCAGTTTCTGGCCAAGCTTTCAGCCGCTTCTACCCTCGCAACTCTGCCGGTTGTAGTCGCTGGCTGGGTTGCGCAAAAGCGAATGATCCGTGGCCTGGCCATGGGCGCAGTCAAGTGAACGCCTAAACGAGAGACAACATGGCATCGATAGCGTTCGATCACGTCGGCAAGGTCTACCCGGGCGGGACCCGAGTAATCACCGACGTCAGTCTCAACATTGCCGACGGCGAGTTTCTCGTTCTGGTCGGTCCGTCCGGTTGCGGCAAGTCGCCGAGCAGGTCTTGGAACGGGCCGAGAAGCAGACCACCGGCCAGATCCGGGCCCGGCTCGCCAAACTGGTCATCACCGTCGACCCCGACGCCGCTTCCGACCGTTACCAAGCCGGGTTGAAAGACCAGAAAGTGGTCCTCGATCCCGACCAGGAGCCTTAGACCTCCTGGTCGGCTGCCTGCAACACCTCGAGCGGGGCCGGAAACCGATCGTCGACCTCCGGGTCGATCTCACCACCCTGATCGGACTCGACGAGAACCCGGGGGAGATCCCCTCTCCCCCAGCGGAAGCTGGGGGAGTGGCCGCCGACGCAGGAGGCGGACGAGGGGGCCCCGAAGAAAAGCCAACAACCGACCATTCGGCAACAAACGCCCAGGACAGCGCCCCCTCCCCCTCGCTGCGCTCGGGTACTCCCCCGTCTCCCGCCAGGGGAGAGGCTGCCGTGCTCCCTCGATCCACGCCGACATCGACCATCGGCAACGCTGGGCCGATGGTGGACCACCGAAGACTGGAACCTGGAGCCGCTCTGCGACCACAACCATGGCAGCAAAGGCCGTGGTGGCTGGCACCTCGAAATGGTCGACCGATACACCTACAAATGGATCAGCCCCCTCGGCCTCAAATACCTCGTCGAAATCGAACCGCCCTAGAACTTGAATTCCCCCCTGGGATCTCGAAACCCAGTTCGACTGTTTCCCCTCCTGTCAAAATACGCGACGATGAGCGGTTCCAACCAAGAGCCGGCCTCCAATTCAGCGAAATCTCCTTCTCGTTGCCTGAGTTCATCGACTTCGCTCGTCAGAGCGGCGATGAAGCCACCGCTGTTTATTTCGAGTATTACTTTCGCCGGCATGGCGATAGTGCATCGGTCCGACTGCTCATACCGAACGACCCGCAGAAACCACCCGCGATCGAGCTGATATTCAGCTAGGCGGAGAATGACGGGTAGGTAGTCGGGTACGGAAATCCAATGAGTGAAACCCTTGAGGGTTTCCTCACCCTCTTCCTTCTCAGCCATCAGATCTGCGATCAGCTCGGTCGAGCTGTTGACGTGGACCAGCGCCGAGCATCAGGAATCGAACTCACGAGATCGACTTGGACAATCGATCGGCGGCAATCGAGGCCACGCAGGCGGCCAATTAGAAAGCCGATCCCGATGGAGAGAAAGCTCACGATGCCGACGATGGTAAAAATCGCCGCGGCCGCGACGATTGCGATCCTGGCTTTGTGTTGATCCGCAGTTTGTGCCCCGAAAAGGGCCGCAAAAGCTCCGAGTGTCATCAGCAAAGCGAACAGAGCCACCGGAAAGAAGGACGCTCCTCCCTCGGACGCGATCAGCCCCACATAGATCGCCACCAAGGTGAAGCCAAGAACCGCGGCCCCGAAAGCCCACGGTCGTCGCAACATCGACTGGCTCGGCACGCCGCCAAGTTATCGGCCCTAGCCAGTAGCCCTGGTGTGGGGATGCCAGGAGCGAGAAATCGTCCAGCCTTGTTTGGCTCCGACATCGAGTTGGGGTGGACCGAGCAAGCGGACGTAGATGGCACCGGCCTCGGTCTTCACCGTGTAATCAGTGTGAGTGCCCCGGTACCAAACCTCGGTGACTGTGCCTGCCGTGTCGCCGCCATGGAGGACCCACTCGGGTCGAACGATGTCGTCACCAACCAGTGCGGCGGGACCGGTGAGACGTGCCGACCAGAGATCCACGGGTTCTTCGTAAACCTGGCGCGGAGTTCCAATTTGGACCAGCCGCCCGGACCGGAGAATCGCGACTCGATCCGACACGGCCAAAGCTTCGGCGGCATCGTGGGTTGAGAAGATCGCGGCAGTTCCGTGCTCGGCGCGACGACGAGCGATCTCCTCGGTAACGGCCTGGCGGATCGTCGCATCGAGATGGGCGGTGGGCTCGTCGAACAAGAAGACCGCCGCTTGGCGGGCCAGCGCCCGGGCCAGACCAACCCGTTGCTGCTGACCTCCGGACAACTCCGACGGCTTCCGGGTGGCCAGATCCGAGAGCTCGAGATCGGAAAGCAGCTCGACCGCCCGTCGCCGGGCCTCTCGTTTTTCAATTCCTGCCCGCCGCATCGGATAAGCCACGGTGTCGGCGGCATCGAGGTGCGGCCAGAGTGCGTAATTTTGAAAAACCATTCCCAGAGCGCGCCGCTCGGGTGGGACAAAGTGCCGGGGACCGGAAACGACTTGACCCTTGATCTCGATCTCACCGGTCTGAAGCGGCACGAAGCCGGCGATGGCTAATAGCAGCGTGGTCTTGCCGGAGCCGGAAGGACCAAGCAGCGCCAGCGTTTCGCCAGCGTTAACCGTGAGGTCGATCGAATCGAGCACCTTGTTGGCGCCATATGCGACCGAGACGTTGCGGCACTCAACGGCCGCCGTCATCCCTGACCCAAGGTCCACGCCGAAAGCCTCCGTGTTGCCAGGAGAGGGATTGCCACGAGGAGGATCGGGACGGTGAGGATGACGGCAAGGGCCGACGACGCGCCGACATCGCCCACTTGCTGAAGGTTGAGGATCACCACCGCCAGCGTGTCAGTTCCGGGTCCGTAGAGGAGGCTCGACATCGTGAGCTCGTGAAACGCGAAGAGGAAAACCAGCAGCCATCCACCGAACAGTGCCGGTCGCAAGACCGGGAGCAAGACCGTCCGCAGAGACACCAGCGAACTCGCCCCCGCCGCCCGGGCAGCCCACCCCAGCTCGCGACTCAAGCCGTGGATCGATCCCGCGACCGATCGGTGACCGATCGCCCAGAGCTTGGCGACATACGCAATCAAGATGAGCAGCAAAGTGTCGCGCAATGCCGGCCCGTAGGCCAGCAAGACTCCGACGGCCAAGGTCGAACCCGGCACTGCGAACGCAATTCCGATCAGCAGCGACACCGCACGGCGCAATCGACGCGAAGTAATCAGCGTCGCCAGGCCGCCGAGAAAAAGCGTGACGGTCGCGGCCGCGGTGGCCAGCAACAGACTCCTGCCGAGCGGCTCCAGAAATCGCCCCCCGAGCGCCTCGGTGAAGTTTTCCAGGCTCCAGTTGGCCGGGACGGGAGGCAATCCCACCGCCTTGGTCAGCGCCACGAGGGTGATCGCCAACAACGGAAGCACGGTTACGAGCGCTATCACAGACCAAGCCAGGACCGCCGGCCGCGACCGCCGGCGATCTTCCACGATCGGTCCCGCCGGCTGGGCGGTGCGCGGCCCGGTCGGGTGCACCCCGAGCAGCCGCTCCGTGCCGCCCATCAACGCAAAGGCCACCACTACTAGCCCGCAGGCCAATATCACCGCCCGGCTGAACGCCTCTGGCTGCGCCGACCGGGCGAGGTCCTGGTAGATGCGGGTAGTGATCGTCGCGAACCGGCCAGGCGTGCCGAGAATGGCCGGGACACCGAACGAGTTGAGCGCTATGACGATGGTCAGGATCGATGTTCCGGCTAGAGCCGGCGCCAGCAAAGGAATCGTGATCGACACCGTCGCCCGCCACGAGGAAGCCCCCGAGGCGCGAGCAGCTCGTTCCAGATCGGGCGTCGCGCTCGAGTTGAGGGCACCGACGATTATCAAATAGCCGACAGGCAAGGCGTTGACGGCGATGACGAGGATGACTCCCAGAGGGCCGAACAGCCCCGGGAGCGACCATCCGAAGAGATCGTCGGTCAATCCAGAAGGACCGTAAGCACGGGACCAGGCCAAGGCAGAGACAAAAGGAGGAACCAGCAAGGGCAGCAGGATCCCAATGCGCAATGCCCGCCGACCACTCAGGTTGCTGCGCTCGGTCAGGAGAGCGGCCAACAGGCCACCCACGCCGGTGATGGCCCCCACCGCGAGCGCGGTCCAGAGCGAGTTGAGGGCGGCGTTGCCGGCGGTGGCTCGGTCGAGTGCATTGCTTCCGGTCCTCAGCTCAGCCGAGGCAACTGAGAACAGCTCGCCGACGGGGCGGACCACCAACACTGCCAATCCTCCGAGGAGAATCAATCCCAAGGCGTAATGACCTACCCGGCTCCTACCCCCCAAAGATCGCGGCATAGTCGGCCAACAGCTCGTCTTGCCGGTCGAAGGCCGCCGTCCAGTCAACTGACACGATGGACCCTCCCGATTCCTCCCAGGCAACATCAGCTCGGATCGGTTGCCATCCGGTGCCGGCGATGGCTTCCTGACCTTCGGCGCTCAAGACATGATCGACAAACGACTCGGCGGAGGAAGCGGTCGTCGCATCGACAACTGCGATCGGGCTATAGATGGCGATCGCGCCTGAGCTGGGCCAAACCAACGTGATGGGCGAACCATCAGCAATCGCAGCCCGCGCCGCTTGATCAAGGGTCATGCCGGCGGCATAGACACCCTCCGCCACTCCGGTGATGACATCGGCGGGCGCTTGGACTTGCACTGCCCCCGCATCGGCGAGACGCTGGTAGAAATCCATCCCGTACCCGTCGGCGTTGGCAAAGTAGGCGAGGGCGGCGAAGGCCGAACCGGCAAAAGCGGGATCCGGGACCGCCACTCCACCTGCGACCTCGGCCAGGTCGACCCAATCGGCGGGGTGGGTTTCAAGATCGTTGCCATGCACGATGATCATGTTCAACAATCTGGTGCCGAAGGACGTCTCGGTCCGATACTCGGCCGGCACGCTCTCGATCTCGGCCGGGCTCCAGGCACGGAGCAACCCGTCGGCTTCGTACTGCTGCATCGAGAGCGGATCGGTCAGCCAGAGAACATCCGCCTGGAGTCCACCCTCTCGAAGCTCTGACGCGATCCGTGCATTGACCTCGCCGGTGGCCGCGCGAAAGAGCTCGATCACGACTTCAGGGTTTGCTGTCTTGAAGTCCTCGATGACCGCGTTGACTGTTGCCTCCGTCACGGTCGAATAGATGCGCAATGTTTCTGGACCAGCGGTCGAACCGCATCCTGCAACCACAGCCAGCAACAGCACGATGAGAAGTCGCCGTATCACTTGGCTGCCTCGTCAAGAGCACCAGTGCTCAGGCGGGAAGCTACTCCCGACGGTCGCAAGAGCACATCCAGCAGATACTCCTCGCGCGACATGTCGAGGTCGCCAACACGGACCCTGACCGGCGCCTGTTCTTCGGGACCGGGAGGCAACAACAGCTCCGAGGGGGTCACATAGAAAATCAGCGAGAGCATTACGAGCTCGTCGGGGGTGAACCGTCGACCCCGCGGTCCGCGTTCGACCGCCAACTCCGCATCGGAAACCGTGAACACGGTCCAGCTAAACCCAAAGTGGCTCACCAACTCGGCGAGTCGCTCCTGGCTCATCCCTGCCTGCAATCGCAGGCGGCGAAGATTCCAGGCCGCGATCTGGTTCGGAGTCAACTCCGTTTTAGGATTTTTCGCTAGCCGACGACGAGGCATTGGTCGTAAATTTACCAAATTCCTCAAGGCGAGAGCCCAAGAACCTCGCCGAATGTTTAGCGAAAAACTCTAACCGAGGATCATCGCCGGACCCGGGTGAGCGAGGTCATGGTTGGTCATCGCCAGTTGCCTGGTCGAATAGGCGCGCAGGAAGCGCAACTGGCGCTGATCGAGACGATCGCACACCCACGTCCAGTGGAGCGAAACCCACTCCCCTTTCGCCAAAGGTTCGACGAACCCAAGCCCGCCGATGCTCAAGGTGGCGGTCTCCAGGCGGCGGGGACCCAGCGCCAGCTCGTTCCCGTCCCAGGTCAGGGGGCGGCTCCGAACCGTCGCCCGATCGCCGGTGACGGAGACGACCTGTCCCCACCGGATCCGGCATTGGTCGAGAATCTGCAGCGGCTCACCACGATCGGACTCGGTGAGGAGGCCCACCCAGGGATAGGTAACAAAAACGTGAAAGCTGTGGTGAGGGATACCGCCCGGGATCGCCTCGGCCATTCCCGGCCAGCGCTTACCCACCCGGGATCGGAATTTCTCCTCGATGGTGTTGCCGAAGTCGAGGGTCCCCACCTGATCGAGCAGCTCATTGCCCACCCAGTAGGCCTCGACGATCTTGCGGTGAAACGGGTCACCCACCCCGGTACGCTCGGCCATCAGCTTGAGATACGGCCAGGGACCGGTGAAGGCCTGCGCCAGTTGGGCCAGCCCGCCATCGATGCGCCCGGCGGTCCGATACTCTAGCAACGCCCGTGAATCCGCCGGTCCGCAGTAACCCCGCTCGTTGGGCGGATAGGCATAGCGGGCGAAGAGCTGGAGACCCGACCAAATTCCCTGCTCGGCGATCACCAGGGCGGCTCCTCAGCCTCGAAAACCAGTTCGTCCTCGGAGCCGGGGCCGAGGACGGTCAACACCTCGAGGGCATCGGCGGCTTCTTCGGCGGTCATCTTCTCGAGTGCGAAACCCATATGGATCACTACCCAGTCGCCAACCGCGATCGACTCGTCATTGAGCAAACCCATGTTTACCGACCGGCGGGCGCCAGACACATCGGCGATCACCAGATCGGGATGATCACCGTCGAGGTCGACGATCTGGGCGGGGATACCAAGACACATGGCGCTAACCGGCCGCTCGCTCGGGAGGCGCTCGGTACTCGACCTCCTCGAGGATCATGTCTCCGCCATCGGGGGCGTGAAGGTGGCCGCTCTCACAACTGGGACATGCCTGCCAGGGCTCGTTCACCGCCACCTCCGCGCCACAATCGAAACACACCCCCGAGCCGGGCACGAAAACCAGTTCGAGGCGAGACCCCTCGAGGATTCCCCCCAGGATCTGCTCGGAGTAGGCCTGTTGCATCGCCTCCTCTTCGGCCCGCAACAACATCCCGACCCTGACCTTCGCGCGGACGATCGGCCGTCCATTGGCCTTGGTGGTGATCGAATCCACGATCGCCTCCACGAGCCCGGACTCATGCATTCGCGGCAGCCTCACCTTCGATCTTGACTTCGACTTCAACCCGCGGATCGACCTTGAAGGTAAGGATCCGCGGAGGGTTGAGATTGAAGTCGCGAATGTCGATCGTCTGCGTCCACTGCGCCTCGAGCTTCTGCCGATCAAGGACCCGCACGGTCATCTCGGTTTGAATGGGTCTGGTGACTCCATGAAAAGTCAGGTCGCCCTCCACCTGGAAGCGCCCCTGGCCTCGGTCGGCAACGCTCCGCAACTCGCCGACCACCAGGGGATACTTTCGGGTCTCGGTGCGTCGGGCGAGCTCCGCGTCATAGAGAGCATTGCCCGTCGCAACCGAGTCCATCGCCAGCTCCAAACGAGCTACCGGCATTCGACTCACATCAGGTGAGCCGTCCTCGTCCATCGCCACGTCGACAAAGCCGTCGACTTCTTTGGACTCGCCATGGATCGGATGGACATTCGACGACGCCGTCAACCGCACCCAACTTCGTGCGCCGACAATCACAAACCGAGTTCTCTCACTCACCCATCGATCACATCGATCGGATCTTGATATACCTGACGAGGTCGGGGAACGACTGCACGAACAGCGCTCCAAACAGAGCACCAATAACTATTCCGACGAATTTCACCGAAGCTCCTCTCTACGAACACCTACTGCATCTAACACCATTGCCACCGCTCCGGGGACGGCGGCGGACACCGATTCGGTGAGTCCAATCCCGTCCGACAGGTCGGCCGGCTGACAGCCCACCACGAGAATGCGTCCCACCCGCGCCCCGAGCTCGTCGATGATTCCCAGCATCGACCCTGGCTCCATCCCGTGGACGTCAAGCAAAGGCATCGCCCCCATCTCTACCTGGTGACGCTGCGCAACGGACGCCACGGGATTCGGCTCGATCAACATTAGGGTGCCGGGGGGCTCGCCTCGAGACACCGTGTCTATGAGCACCAGCAGGTCGTAGCCTTCGAGCAGCTGGTAGGCGAGATGGATTCCGCGGATACCGACGTCGACGAGCTCGACCCCTTCGGGAAGATCCTGGCCCTGCATTTGGCGAACCACCTCGACTCCGAAGCCATCATCGGACAGGAAGATATTGCCGACGCCGGCGACCAACGTCTTCATGCGCGAGCTCCGAGCGGGATGACCTCGTCGGGCGAGAAATAGAGATAGCGACCGTGGAAGGCGACCAAGTCTGCGGCGGGATCATCCTCCAGGCTCACGGCTAAATGCTGGTTGCCGTCGACATCGTTGAGCACGGCTGCGACCAAGCCGACGCGTCCGGCGAGGAACATGTCCTGGGCATCGGACCCGGACGTGCGCGGGCGCAGTTGGACCCTGCTCCCCCGGCCGACGGCAACCCCGGTGACGACCACGGTGTCGGTGGTCGGTGACACCGACGAGTCCGCCCCCGGATCCCACCAAGGCACCTCCGAGTTCAGCCACGGCTCATCGGGAGTTTCGACCGGCTCGCGCTCGACCGGTTGCAACGACCGGATCGCTCCGTGTAAACGCTCGAGCATCTCGGGCGGCAGGTGGTCGACATGATCGATGATGGCCGCGGTGCGAGGATCAGTAGCCTTCGCTTCCCGCTTCTCCTCGTCGGTCAGAGTCATCGTCCGCAATGTCAGGATCTCATCGATCTCGAGCGCATCAAACAGCGAGGTTTCACTTTCCGGTGCAATCGCGGGATGGTCGTACAGAATGATCGGCGACGCGAGCACCATGTGGTCTTCATCCGCTTCACCGAGCAGCACCGGAAACGTCCCGCGGTTTAAGCATCGATCGACGTAGGGCCGAGCCCATTCGGGCGGATCGAGGAGCGAGAGGAAATGACCTTCCTCCGCACCGAGCAACATGTGACAACCGACGAGCGCGCTGCGAAGGGCTCCGTCGCGGCTCACAGCTAGCGAAACCGACTTGTTCTGCACAACGATCGTCAGTTGGCACAAACGGTGAGGTCCTGGCAACCAGGTGGCGGCAATCGAAACTGTCCCAGCCAGGGTTTGGGTCCGATGGACAATCCTGACGTCGGCCCCTTGCTCTTCAATCGACATGCGCCCTTCGATCACGAACTCTTCGATCACTGGCGCGTCGTCGGTGAGCGAGGCTCGATAATCGAAATGGCGTTCGTGGGCGTCATCCCATGAAATCAGAACCTGTTCGCCCAGCTCGATGGAGTCGACCGCCACCCACCCGTCCGGCCCCAGACGCTCGATCCGTCGCTCCTCGAGTTGGAGAAAGCGCAGCCGAACGTCAACTGATTGCGTTCGTTCGACCAAGCACTGCACCTGCAGTGACGATTGTTCGGAGTCGTCAACTTCGACATAAGCCGGCGGCTGGAGGACACCCCATTGGAAGCGCATCCGATTCTTGGCGGAGGACGCCCGATACGGGTACAGCGCGTAGCCTTCGTAAAGAACCGCGTCTGCCACCTTCTGCGCATCAGCAAAGTTCATTGGCCGGCCTCTTTCAGCAAAGCCTCGACAACGATGTCCCAGGTCGACAATCCACGCTCATTCTTGAACCGTCGCAACGAGTCGATAGTTTCACGGTTGAGCCGTAGCCAGCCCTGCCCCGGGAAGTAGAGATCGATCATCTCCCGCCAGACCGTGGCCGGCATCCGAAAGCTTGTCTCTTTGTCCCAAGGCACGGGCTCGACCTGGAATCCATTCTCGGTGGCGACGAACACCGTGCCGGAGAAGAGCAACAAGAGCGGGATGTCGCCCTCGGCCAGAGCGTTGAAATAGCGGCCGGCAGCCACCTCGAGGTCGTAGCTGAACTGCACCGGCATCTCGAAATCGGTGTTGCCGGTGAACCCTCCAATCATGTATGAGAGGTTGGCAAGCTGGAACGGCTTGAGCGTGTCGCCCCACTGGGACGGCTCGCCGAACAAGTCGTACAGCGCCGCCTTCTCGTCGTCGGTATAGGTCCGTCGCTGCGGCTCGATCCGCATCTGACACCGGAGCGCGGCCTGATGGACCTTTACTCCGGTGGACTCGAACAACCGGATCTTGAAGAGCATGGTCGGCGCAGCCGCATAGCGGTCCGGACGGACCTCGATACAGTCGAAGACCAAGGAAACCATTGGCTAACTCTTCGACGCTCGCCCAGCCGCGCGCTGATGGAGCGAGTCGAAGAACTCGCCGAGATCTGCCCAAAGCTCCTGACCCCCGTCGAAGCCCTTCCATTTGAGGCGCACCCGTCCGACCAGCTCGTAACAGACATCGATCGGGACCAGAAAACACTCGAACGCGCGGTCAATCCGGCGGACCAAGATCGCCTCGATATCGGGTTCTGGCACGAGCAGCCCGGGATTGGCGTCCATGACCTCCCTCCAGGCATCCAGCGGAAGAGTCGACTCGGTGGCCCCTGCCGGGCTCGGATAGAGCGCCACCGTCTCTCCTAAGGCGGTGTTGTGAAAAAAGAACGCCATTTCGACAGGGATCTGGAGGTTGTCCCATTGCGCGGGAGTCAGCTGAAACGCGGGGTCGAACTCACAACGATTGGGTACTTGCCGGTAGCGGCCTCCACCCGCTCCGTCGTTGGTGAAAAGCAGATAGCAAGGTCGGCAGGTGCACATCAGACGCCGACCCTCGACCTGGACGACGTGGCTGTGGGGCTCGCTGATCCCCTCTCCACAAATATCGCAGACCGACCCGGGCGGCGGTACCTGACGCGGTTTAAGGAAACGACTCAGACCGGGCGCCAGCAGGCGAACGGCCACACGGTTGTCCCCGTTGCTGGTCATAACGTCGCGGGAGCGTATGGTTTGATCTGCAGGAGCCCGCTCTGAGGAGCGTGATCAAGTCCTTCGACTTCAACCCTGACTACCTCAGGAGCAACCTTCAAGATCGCGGTTTCCACCGCCTGCTTTACAGTGACGCTCGATGCCGGACATCCGTCACAACTCCCCTGGAGCCGAAGGAGGACGACCCCTTCGTCGTCGATACCCATGTACTCCATTCCGCCTCCATGCGAACCAAGGTATGGGCGGACATCGTCGAGCGCGCCGGTGATTCGGAGGTCGAGGTCGTCGGGGTGCAAGTCGTGGAGGACGAGGAGCCCCGCCACTACTTGATCCCTGGCCAGCCTCCGGATGTCGTCGGGTTCGAGCAGGTCGAGCAACCGGTTGAGCCCGTCGCCGTACATGCGCATCAACAACCCGACCAACTCCTCGGCCTTGCTCGCCACCACGGGATCAGCGGTAGCCAGTTCAGCAAGGAGTCGCTCGATTCGGACTCCTATCTCACGTGCCTGGTCGATGGCCTGGCTCCTTGGTTGGGTCAGTAGAGGGCGCCGCTACCCGTCGGGGAGTGCAACTGTCTGACCACGGCACCGCCACCGGTGTACATGTGCACCCCACAAGGCAGGCAAGGATCGAAGCTGCGGACCGTCCGCATGATGTCGATCCCCTTGAAGTTCTCCGGTTTGTTCTCCTCAAAGATCTGCGTGTTCTGCACCGCGTCCTCATAGGGGCCGGGAGTTCCATAACTGTCGCGCACAGAGGCGTTCCAGGGGGTCGGTGGATAGGGGTGGTAGTTAGCGATCTTCCCCTTGCGGATGATCATGTGATGGGAGAGCACTCCACGCACCGCTTCGGTGAAACCCACAGAGATCGCTTCCTCAGGCACCTCGAAAGGAGTCCAGGTAGCAGTTCTGCCCGCCCGCACTTCTTCCAAGGCCTTCTCAACGAAATGCAGCGCAGCAGCGGCAGCGTAAGCCTGGAAGTATGTGCGGGCGCGGTCCCTTTCGATGGTGTTCGACCACTTCGGGATCTTCCACTCAAAGCTCACCGGCGGCTTGGTCATCGTCTTCGGCAAATTTATCTGGACGCTGTTGCCGGTTGACTTCACGTAACCGAAATCAACCAGGCCGGCGAGCGCGGTTGCCCAAAGTCGCGCGAGCGGACCCCCTCCGGTGTCTGCGGCCAGGTGGTCTTTGCCATCAAACCAACGAGGCGACATCACCCACGAGTACTTGCCGTCGAAATCGCGCTTCTGGGGACGTGGAATGGTGTGCTGGTTCCAGGGATGCCTGGGACTCACCGGGTTGCCCAGCGGGTCGCGTGTAGCAAACATCTCCTTGCCTTCCCAGTCCTCGTAGAACGAGCTCCCAAGGAGGATGCGAATGCCCAGATTGATCTCGACCAGGTCCGTAGTGAGCAGCTTTCCATCGACGATGACGCCCGGGGTGACAAACATCTTGCGGCCCCAGTTGGTCATGTTCTCGTACTTGAAGTCACAATGCTCGGGATCGTTGAATGCTCCCCAGCAGACCAGTTGGGTCCGCCGCAACCCGACGTTTTCGTAGCCGGGTAGCGCCTCGTAGAAGAAGTCGAAGAGGTCGTCATGCATCGGCACGACTTTCTTCATGAACTCTACGTATCGCATCAGACGGGTCAGGTAGTCGGTGAAAAGCTGGATCGTCGCGGTAGTGCCAACCCCGCCCGGATAGAGAGTCGAGGGATGCACATGGCGCCCTTCCATCAAACAAAACATTTCCCGGGTGTAGCGGGAGACATGGAGCGCCTCACGATAGAACTCACCCTCGAGAGGGTTGAGAGAACGCATGATGTCGCCGATGGTCTTGTAGCCATGGTCGGCGGCATGTGGCGCCTCGGTGTGGTTGGCCTTCTCGAGCACGCCGGGATTGGTCTCTTTGACCATCCGCTCGCAAAAGTCGACCCCGACCAGGTTCTCCTGGAAGATGTTGTGGTCGAACATGAACTCGGCAGCCTCGCCGAGGTTGATGATCCACTCCCCCAGATGGGGCGGGACCACGCCGTAGGCCATGTTCTGGTTGTAGACCGAGCAGGTGGCGTGGTTATCACCGCAGATCCCGCAGATGCGGCTGGTGATGAAGTGGGCGTCCCGCGGGTCCTTGCCCTTCATGAAGATCGAGTAGCCGCGGAAAACCGATGATGTGCTGAAACACTCGGCAACGGTCTTTTGTTTGAAGTCGATCTTGGTGTAGATACCGAGGCTGCCGACGATCCGGGTGATCGGATCCCACGACATCTCGACGAGGTCTTTGTCCTTGGTCTTGGTCGTCATGTTCGTCTCCTCTTTGTCCTCGTCGTTACCAGTCGCGCTTGTGGCCGGTCAGCAACACCCTGCTCTTGCGGCGCCACTTCGGCTCCTCGTCGAGAGTTTTCATGGTGTAGTCGCGCAAACCGCGGATCACGGTTCCGTACAGCGAGCTCCCCATCGTCGAGATCGTCGCCCCTGGCGGCTCATCCATGAACGGCATGAACTTGTCGGGGAAGCCGGGCATGGTGCAGGCAATGCAGATCCCGCCGACGTTGGGACAGCCCCCCACCCCGTTGATCCAGCCTCGTTTGGGGACGTTGCATTTCACGACCGGGCCCCAGCAGCCAAGCTTCACGATGCACTTGGGCGAGCCGTATTCTGTGGCGAACTCGCCCTGCTCGTAGTAACCGGCGCGGTCGCAGCCTTCTTGAACGGTGGCGCCAAACAACCAGGTGGGGCGAAGCTGATCGTCGAGTGGGATCATCGGCGTCTGGCCACTGGCCATGTACAGCAGGTAAAGGATCGTCTCGGAGAGGT
>JBPCQV010000069.1:0-12057 GCA_050997725.1 Acidimicrobiia bacterium | reverse complement strand
CCTGTGAGAAGCTAACCTTCCGGTTGGGCAATTAGGGAGTGGGGATACCCCTGTATTCTTTAGAGGCGGGCGTGGACAACAAACGTAACGTGGGCTTGCGGCTAGCACGCCGCCTGGCCTCGCTGCGAGCCGACGTCTCCTTCGCCGCCGTTGATGCCCTGCTCGTGACAGTGGCTTACGGATTGGCCCTCATGCTCCGCTTTGTCGAGCTCCCCGACGGAGTTCCCCCGCGTTGGTGGGAGGGCTTCGAGCTTGTCCTTCCCGTCATCGTCGCGACCCATATCATCGCCAACATCGCCCTTGGCGCCTATGGCCACGTATGGCAATTCGCGAGCATTGCTGAAGCGGTCAAGATCATCCTCGCCAACCTCTCAGCGGGGGCGGTGCTCTTCGGCGGGCTCCTGATCTTCCGTGCCTTGAGTGATCGACCGGGCCCAATCCCAATCGGATCTTTGGCATTGGGAGTGCTGATGACCGTGGCGTTGATGGGTGCGGTGCGTTTTCGAACGAGGCTCTTCAGCTTTCATCGCGCAGATAGCCAGGGCGAGGGGGTCTCGCGAGTCCTAATCGTCGGAACCGGCAAGCCTGCGGTTTATCTCGCTCGTCACCTGGCGACAGCGCCGGGCGTGCAGCTCATTGGCTTTGTCGGAGCGACGCCGGCGGCGCCCGGTAAGCGACTCGCCGATCGCCCCGTGCTGGGGCCAATCGACGCCGTGGCGGAACTGGTCCGCTCCCGCCAGATCAATGAGGTGATCGTTGCCACCGAGAACGGTTCGCCCATAGTTCGGAGGCTGATCGACCTCTGCCTGTCGGTTGACGTTCGACTGCGCATCATCCCCGACATCGACTCGGTGCTGGCCAGCAATGGAGCGGTGCAGGATGTCCGCGACCTCGAGCCGGACGACTTGCTGGAGCGGGCATCCGTCTACACCGATCTCGCACCGGTCGCCCAGCTCCTCTCGGGAGCATGCATCATGGTGACCGGCGCCGGCGGGTCAATCGGCTCCGAGCTCGTCCGCCAGATCGCCAAGTTCGGCCCGGAACGGGTCATTGCCCTCGATCACGATGAAACCCACCTGCACCAGGCAGAGATGGGCTGGGAGGGCCTCGGTGTCGAGATCGACACCGTGCTATGCGACATCCGTGACCGGACCCGCCTGATGCGGGTCTTGGCCCGCTGCCGGCCCCAGATCGTCTTCCATGCGGCCGCCCACAAGCATGTGCCGATCCTGGAGCGGTACCCCGAAGAGGCCGTCAAAACGAATGTCCTCGGGACGATGAACCTCATCGAAGCGGTCAAGCGATCCGACGTAGACCGGTTTGTTCTCATCTCAACCGACAAAGCCGCCAATCCCGTCGGGGTGATGGGGGCGTCCAAGCGAATCGCCGAGATGCTTGTGCAATCGGAAGCCTCCGCTCGTAACGGGGTCCATTTTTCCGCGGTTCGATTCGGCAACGTCCTCGGTAGCCGAGGGAGCGTCGTTCCTACTTTCGTCGAACAAATCAACCGTGGGGGACCGGTCAAGGTGACCGACAAAGAGATGACGCGCTACTTCATGACGATCCGGGAGGCGGTTGAGCTCGTCCTCCAGGCCTCGGCAATCGCCGACGTCGGGCAGGTGCTGGTGCTCGACATGGGCGAACCTGTCAAGATCGTCGACCTCGCCCACCGCTTGATCAGGATGGCGGGTCTCGTTCCCGGGCGCGACATCAAGGTCGAGTTCAGCGGCAGCAGACCCGGCGAGCGGCTCCACGAAATGCTTTCCACGGTCCCCCTGATCCCGAGCAACCACCCGAGGATCAGCATCGCCGACCAGGGCTACCCAACCCCGGTGACGCTGATGGACAAGATGAACAACCTCATCCGTCTCGCACAACTCGGTGACGGTGCGGCCCTCCGTACCAGTCTGATGTCGGTGGCGCTGAGCGACTGGAACCCGAATGTGTTCGATATGCCGAGCCACGTGTCGATCGATCTCATTGACGAAGGCGCCCTGGCCGATGTCCCTTCCTGGGATGCGCCCGCCTCTGTCGGAGGCCACGGTCTTGACGATCTCAACGGAGCAGCCGGCTGACAATCCCTTCTTGCGTAACTTGGCCCTAAGGGAGTGTCGCTAAATAGACCTGGGGGAAGCGAGAAGCCCGGTCCGTGCTCCAACCGCCCGGCGAAATTCGGCAGGTGAGGAACGCTTTTCAGCAAATTCGGCACCAGCGCGCCGGAAGCCGTATCGCTGGCGCCAGAAAACGTTTTAGGCGTTCCCCACCTGCCGAATTATCGAGGCGAATGTCGGGTTCCCTAGCTGGTCGCGCCCATTGAGCAAGAGACTCGAAATTTGGCAGCACATCCGTGCCCCGCAGCAGATTCGCTACGAGATCAGCGGAAAACGCTGATGTAGCCACAAATTACGCCAGGAGCTAATTTGTTCGCCACACGAAACCGTTTTCCGCAATTTGTCCCATAGCGTGGGCTGCGTCGTGCTCGTGCTGGTGACGACGAATTTGGTTGTGAGGTTTCCCCTGGGGACAAATTATCCGCCGTCGGAGAGTTGGCGGCGGGCGAGCGATTTCGGTCAGGTGAAGCGACAGTCTTCATCCCGGACTTTTTTAACGCAGGAATGAGTTGGGGTTAAGCGGCCGGCTCCAGAACATGGGCTCGGAGTTCCGATTCCAGGTTTGGCCCGGAGGCCAGGAGCCCGCTTAAACGAGGGTTCGGACGGTTGAACTGGGGAGGGCTCCCCTCGGGGGTGATCACAAAAGCTCCGGCGGCGGCCAGCAAAGCCACGCCGCCCGCAACATCCCATTCGTGCTTGGGGACCAGGGTCCAAGTCGCATCCGCCAGCCCAACCGCTACTCGCGCCAGTTTGAAAGCGACCGAGCCCATCGGCTCCACCCGAAAAGGAGCTCCGGCCCACCGGGACCATTGGCCTCGATCCACCTCGGTGCGGCTCGCCAGCACCGAATTCAAAACAGTCGCCTCGGTCGGCCGCGCCGGCACACCGTTGAGTGTGCACCCGACGCCGTTCGCTCCCAGCGCCAAGAACCCGACCCAAGGATTGAAGATCCCGCCGGCCACGGCTTGGCCATCCTCAACGAGGCCAACCGAGATACACCACTCGGGGATCCCTGCCACAAACTCTCTCGTTCCGTCGAGGGGGTCGACCACCCAGACGCGGTCCTGACTGAGCCGGTGCTGGTCGTCGACTGTTTCCTCCGAAAACCAACCCTCTCCCGGTCCGACTAGCACCTCGCGCAGGACCCGGTCGACCGCCAAATCGGCTTCGGTGACGGGATCCGAGTTGGCTTTGGTGTTGGCCGCAATCGGTCCGCGCGGAAACCGATCAAAGATCTGCCCGGCGGTCGCCAGCGCCTCGCTAATTCTTCGGAGATCAGAGCTGCGATCAATCATCGCGCCCATACCACCGGCACCACCACGAGGATCACGAGACTCACCAAGAGCGTCAAAGGCGTTCCCAAACGGGCGTAATCGCCGAATCGGTAGCCACCCGGGCCGTAGACCATGGTGTTGGTCTGATATCCGATCGGGGTGAGGAAATCGACCGAGGCGGCCACCGCCACGGCGATGGCAAACCCTCGGGGCTGGATGTTGGTGGCGCCGGCGGAGGCGATGGCGATCGGAAACATGAGGAGAGCCGCGGCGTTGTTGCTCAGCACCGCGGTCAAGATCACTGTCGCGGCGACGACGCCGAGGAGAACCCCACGGTCCCCGAGACCGGAAAAGATATTGACGAGGCCTGAGGCGAGGAACGCAGCCAGACCGGATTCTTCTACGGCCGCGGCCACGCCGAATGCAGCCGCGATCACGAGGATCACATCAAGATCGACCGCACCCCGAGCCTCACCTGGTGTCAGGACCTTGAAGACCACGAGGGCCACCGCGGCGACCAGGCTCCCGGAGAGGATGGGAATCAGATCGAGCGAGGCGGTTAGCACGAGCCCGAGGGTGAGAGCGCCGACGATCCAGGCGCGTTGGGACGTCGGCGAAGGGGCCTGGCCGATCCCCGATACCAACAAGAAGTCGTTGCGATCGCGCCACCGGTCGCGGAATCCGTCATCGGCCACCAGGAGAAGCGTGTCCCCGACCCGGATTGGTACCTGACCCAGCTTGCCCTCGATCCGCTCACCTCCCCGATGAATGGCGAGGACCGCGGCCTGGTAGCGGCCCCGGAAACCGGCCTCGCTCATTGTTTGTCCCACCAGCATCGACTCGGTGCCGATCACCGCTTCGAAGTACCGCGAACCACTGCCTTGGAGGTGCTGTATCTGACCGGCTTCCGAAGAGGTGAGACCCCGGGTCTTTTGCAGCTCGAGAACGTTGTCGGCTCGACCGACAAATCGGAGGCGATCCCCACCGGCGAGCACGGTTTCGGGGGTGACCGGAGCAATGAGATCACCGTTTCGCTCGACGGTGGCGAGAAACAGGCCGTCCAGATGGCGTAAACCGGCGGCTTCCACCCCTTTGCCTTGCAGCGGTCCTCCGGGGGCGACAACCATGTCGACGACGAATTCGCGAGACTGCTCGTCGGATTGCGGGTCGACCGGGGTTCGGTCCGGGAGTAGCAGCGGCGTCAGTCCGACCAGGACAAACACGCCGATTACGGCAATCGGCAGACCAACCGCAGTGATTTCGAAGAACCCCATTTCCGGTTCGCCACTGGCAACCAGGAGCCCGGAGACGACGAGATTGGTCGATGTTCCGATAACCGTCACCACTCCGCCCAACAATGCCGCGAACGAGAGCGGCATAAGGAAGAGTGAGGCCGATTTCTTGCGGCTCTTCGCCCACGCTCGAACCTCTGGCAAGAGCATCGCCACGATCGGGGTGTTGTTGAGGAATGACGAGGCGGCAGCCGTCGGCAGCACCAAACGGGCGAGCGACCGGCGCCGGCCCTCGGACTCTCCCAGCGCCAGCTTCACCATCGGCGTCAACGCACCGGTCTTCTCGACCGCCCTCGCGAGAATAAAAAGCGCCGCGACGGTGAGCGGCGCCGCATTGGCGAACCCAGCCAGCGCTTGTTCAGTGGAGACGACACCCGCCACGAGCACGGCCACCATGCCCGCGGACATCGCCACGGCGGGCGAGACCCGGCTCGACATCATCGCGATAAGCACCGCCACGACAACCGCCAGAACGAACCAGGCCTGGGGGTTCATAGGGGGCTCAGCTGGGAGCCAGTCCTCCGATATAGCCGAGGCTCTCCAAGTAAAGGATCACCTGATTGGCGGCCTCTTCGGGGGAGTAGGCCTCGGTGTCGATCACGAGCTCGGCGTCGCCGGGTTCCTCGTAGGGATCGGAGATCCCGGTGAACTCGGGGATCAAACCGGCTCGGGCCTTCGCGTAAAGACCCTTCCGATCACGAGTTTCGCAAACCTCGAGCGGGGTGGCGGCGTGGACGAGCAAAAACCCGCCCTGGCTCGATATCAACTCCCTAACGGCCTTGCGGGTGGCGTCGTAGGGAGCGATCGGAGCGCAAATCGCAATCCCCCCCGCCTTGGTGATCTCCGAGGCCACATAGCCGATGCGGCGAATGTTCAGGTCACGGTGCTCTTTGGAGAAGCCGAGCTCCGAGGAGAGGTTCTTTCGCACCAGGTCGCCATCGAGCAGGGTCACCGGACGTCCTCCCATCTCGAGCAGCTTGACCAGCAAGGCGTTGGCGATCGTGGACTTTCCCGAGCCGGAGAGCCCGGTAAAAAAGATCGTGAAACCCTGGGTCGATCGGGAAGGATGCGTGCGTCGGAGCTCGGCGGCCACCTCGGGGTAGGTGAACCAGGTGGGAATCTCGCGGCCGGTGGCGAGACGGTCGCGCAACTCGGTTCCCGACAGGTTGATCGTCTTGGTATCGGCGGGTACCTGGTCTTCGGGGAAGTACTCGTCGCGGTCGGGGGCGTAAACCATCATCCGAAAATCGACCATCGCCATTCCCAGCTCGGCCTCGTGCTTGGCCAGCAGCTCTTGGGCGTCGTAAGGGCCGTAGAAAGGCTTTCCGCTCGAATCCGATCCCGGACCGGCGTGGTCACGCCCCACCACCAGATGGGTGCAGCCGTGGTTTTTGCGGATGATCGCGTGCCAAACGGCTTCGCGTGGTCCGCCCATGCGCATCGCCAGCGGGAGCAGGGCCAGCGCCGCCTGATTGGGCGGATAACGGTCGAGGACGGCTTGGTAACACCGAACTCGGGTGTAGTGATCGACATCACCCGGTTTGGTCATCCCCACCGACGGGTTGATCAGCAGGTTGGCCGCAACCTCGGCGGAGGCGCGCATGGTGAGCTCGACATGGGCCCGATGCATTGGGTTCCGGGTCTGAAATGCGACCACCCGCGTCCATCCCCGTTTAGCGAACTCCTCTCGGAGCTCGGCCGGCGTCTTACGAAGGGAGCGAAAGTCGTAATGCGACGGAAGGTCGACCCCCTCGAGCGCGCCCCCGACATAGACGGGGTGGCTTCTCCCCGTGAGATAGCCCACTCCAGGATGCTCCTCGCTGTCTGTACCGAAGACCTCGGCTGCTTCCCGCTTCAGGTCCGGACGCCAGATGTCGGACACCGCCAAGGCAGCGAGCATTACTCCTTCGGGGTCTCGGAGGGCGAGGTGGCCCCCTGGAGAGAGCCCCGCGGCGACATCTTCGGGGACGTCCAAGGTGACCGGAATCGGCCAGAGGGTGTTGTCAACGAGCCGCATCTCGGTGCAAACGCGCTCGTAATCGGCCTGGGTCATGAAACCGGTGAGCGGCGAGAACCCGCCGTTGAGCAGCAGCTCGAGGTCACAGATCTGACGGGGAGTCAGATCCCACGACGGCCAATCGCGCGACAGGCTCCGGAGCTCATCACGCCGGTCGGCCGGCGCCATCAAGTCGACCAACACGCCGCCATGCGGCGGATTCAGATTTTGGGTCATATGCTCCGGGCTCCCATGCTCGATTCCCGCCTGGGCATCCTAGAAGGTCCGGGCTGGAGCCTCTAGACCTTGATCATCGACGAACCAGAAAGATGCCTGATCGAGGTTTTGGAGAGAAGAACGTTGCCTTGGGAGGCAAGAACTCACCTCGGTCGGAGACTTCGAGCACCGTCTCGATCGAGCAGGGAGCCAGGATGAGGCCCAATCCGCCCCCCTGTTTCACCTGGGCACGTAACGCGTCGGCATCTGGGTAGCCGGGGATGAATCGCAGCCGGGGATCGGTTCGTTCGTCCTCGATCCCGAGGTCGGCGAGCATGCCGCGGGCCAGCGCCGAGACGTCGGCCTCGCCAGGAGCAGGTTGCAACGCGATCAACGATTCTCCGGCTCTCGTCACACCGACTGCCTGACCTGGTTGGGGAGTCAACGGACCGGGTTGGGCGCCGATTTCGTCGATCGGGGCATCCATCCAACGATGGAACGGGTAGACCACCAGGGCGTCGGCCGGAAAGGCGACTGCAAGAAATCGACCCGCAGGGGTGTCGGGAGCAGCGCCCCGCTGGACGGTGGCCGCGACCCGATGGTGGCCGTCAATGATGTAGGCGTTGACGACCTCGGCCAAGGATTCCATCAGTGCTTGATCACGGCCGGCCCTCCATACGCGGTGGCGGTCACCGCCTTCGAGGACGACATCCAAGTCCGGCGGGCGGGCCGTGATCCTCTCCACGGCGGCGTCCACCGCAGGGTGGCGGCGATAGGCGAGACCCACCGGTGACGATCCGTATCCGACGGTGTCGAGATAGTCCGCGAGGTCGTCGACCCGGCTGGGACGGGTGGATTCATGCGGTCGGATGAACTCCGGGAATCGATCACAGGGAACATCGCCCACGACCCCAACCTGGGTGTGCCCACCGCTTTCGATCTGGAGAACGAACAAGCCCGGCACCCGAAAGTCCCAAGTCCCCCGCTCGATCTCTTGGCTCAGGTAGCTGGTTGCTTGGGCCCTTCGCCCTTCGTAGTCCTGGTCGGGGTCGTCGCCCTCCGACGGCGTGCCGTTGAGATAGCTTCGAGGATGCCGGTGGGCGTGCTGCCCGCGCTCCTCCGGGGTAAACAGGTCATAGGCCGGACTCACCACCTCCCGGGCCTCCTCTGACCTCACCAAGCCGGCCAGGACCGGCAGCAACCAGCTGCTCATTTCTGGCCGCAGCCGCCGAGCCATTGAGCCGACTGATAATTCGCCTTGTGACGGACTCCGTCACGAAATTTGGCGTGTGGGGAACGCTCAAAACGTAATTTGGCGCCAGAAGGCCGAGAAACGCTCGTCAGGCGCCGAATTACCCTGGCGCCGTTCGTGTGACGCCAAATTACGGTGCAACCCAGGGCATGATCGTCGTTAGCTGAGTTCCTGGTCACCGGAATGGCCTCGGAAGAGGCCGGCAACTCGTCGTCGAGTATCTCCCAGAAGCCGGAGCTGCTTGGGACCCACGGAAATGTCATAAGAAGGTGTTGTTGGGCATTCACTGAGACTTGCGGACCGAGGCGAAGATCACATCAGGGTTGGCTGCCACTTGTTCATAGACGGCAGGCAGGATTTCACCCTGTACGTGGATGCTCGCCACCGACGCCCCGGCTCCGGCAAAGACCTGATTTTGCATCTCCTGAACGTTGAGCCCGGCTTCCCGAAGAGCGCCAAGGACGGCCGAGAGCACGCCCACGCGATCGAAGTGCCGGACGACGAGGATCGAGCCGATCTGGGCCGGAGGGGTGAGGTTGACCACGTTGCGGGCAATGCCCCGCTCGTAATCGCGAATCATGGCCACCACCTCGGCGGCGATCGCCTCCTGCGCCTGCGCGGTCGAAGCCCCGATGTGGTGAGTCGTGTAGACCCGCGGATGCCGGACAAGCGCGGAGTCGAAATCACCCGTGCCGGCCGCGGGCTCATCGGCAAAGACGTCGATCCCGACCCGGAGCCCTTTCTCGTCGATCACCGCCAGCAAGGCGGCCTCGTCGACCACGTCGCCGCGGCTGGTGTTGATCAAGATCGCTCCCGGCGCCAATTGCGCCAGGAAATCGGAATCCACGAGGTTTCTAGTCTGGGCAGAGCCGGGCACATGAATGCTGACAATGTCGGAGAGACGCAGGAGAGTCGCTTGGTCAGGCACCGTTTCAACCGACGCCGCCTTCATCCTTTCCGTCGTCAAGGGGTCGCGGTCCTTTTCGACAACCAGCGACTTCATCCCAAAGGCGGCGGCTCGTTCTGCAACGGCCAGTCCGATCTGGCCAAGTCCGATGATGCCGAGCGTCTTGCCCATGAGGCCGTCCGACTCCGAATAGCCCTTCTTGTTCCACCGGCCAGAACGCGCCTCGGCGACGTTGTCGGCGATTCGACGATCAAGGGCGAGGATCAGGCCCATCGTCAGCTCCGCCACCGCTACCGAGTTCTTGCCAGGAACGTTGGCGACAAAGACCGCCTGTTGCGCAGCGGCGGCGGTGTCGATCGTGTTGGTGCCGGCCCCTGCCCTGACAACGAGACTCAATGGGCCTGGTTTCGCAAAGACATCGGCTTCAACCCGGGTCGAGCGAACGACCAGCACATCTGCCTCGGTCACCGCCCCGGCGAGGTCCGTCGATTTAAGTTCAGGGCGGTAATCGAGATTGAATCCGCTGCTGGCCAGGGCATCGAGACCCGACTGTTCGAAAGAGTCCGCGAGCAGAATCCGCATGGGCGGCGAGTATATGAATCGGCTCGGTGCGCGTCCGTAGAGTGGATCGAGATGAACGCCTTGCTCGGCCTTTACGACGACGTGGTCGACGAGCAAGCGCTCTCCCGCAGCATCGATCGCTTTCGTGAGAAGAGGATTCTTCTCCCGACGTTCGGGCAGTTGGCCGACCCTCGACAAATGGACCCGAACCTCACTGCCGGGATCTCCGCGGACTCAGCCGAGCCCGCCAACCTCTTTCGAGTCCATTGGCATAACGACGCGTCCCGCACTGGTCGCGTCGATATGCCCGATTATCTCCAAGTGCCTTCCGCGCTGACCGGGGTCAAGGCGCGAATCCTCATCGTTTTTGGCAATCGCTTCCCGATGGTCAGGGCTCATAAGGTCCTCGCCGCCTACGCCTGCCTTGCCCCGAGAGTTGTCAGCGGCAGCTTCGATCCCACCCACCACCGGGCGATTTGGCCATCGACCGGCAACTATGCCCGCGGCGGCGTCGCGATCAGCCGCATCATGGGGACGCGAGGGGTGGCGGTGCTGCCCGAAGGCATGTCGCGGGAGCGCTTCCAGTGGCTCGAGGGCTGGATCACCTCACCCGACGATGTCATCCGCACCCAGGGCACCGAGTCAAACGTCAAAGAGATCTATGACGCCTGTCGCCAATTAGCCCGCGACCCCGACAACATCGTCCTCAACCAGTTTTCGGAATTCGGCAACCACCTCATCCATTTTCATGTCACCGGCCCGGCCTTGGAGAAAGTGTTTGTCGGTTCGGGAGGCGAAAGGCTCGCCGCCTTCGTCGCCGCCTCGGGCTCGGCCGGGACTCTCGGCGCCGGCGACTACCTGAAGGAGAGGCACGGGGCACGAATCGTCGCCGTCGAAGCGCTCGAGTGCCCGACCATGCTCTACAACGGGTTCGGAGAGCACAACATTCAGGGAATTGGCGACAAGCACATCCCCCTGATCCACAACGCGATGAACACAGATGACGCCGTGGCGATAACCGACCGTGCCACCGACCAGCTCTTCCTGCTCTTCAACATCGAAGCCGGCCGGGACTACCTGCGATCGCAGGGAGTCGATCCTGCCGGCTTCGAGCACCTCGGCTTGTCGTCAATCGCCAACATCCTGGCCGCGATCCAGACCGCGAAGGCTCATGGGATGGGCCAGGGCGATGTGATCGTCACGGTCGCCACCGACGGCGCGGAGATGTATCAGTCAGAGATCGAGAAGATCCGCGCGAAGGATGGCTTCAACCCGGCCGCGACCTTTGGTCGCTACCTGCTCGATGGTGACTCCGGCGATTTCCTCGAGCTCGGTGACGAAGGCCGGCGACGAATCTTCAACCTCGGCTACTACACGTGGGTGGAGCAACAGGGGATCCCGTTCGCCGACTTCGAAGCACGGCGAGACCTGGAATGGTGGCGTACGCTTCGCCCGCTTGTCCACCGTTGGGATGAGATGATTGGCGAGTTCAACCAACGGACCGGAGTGGCCCCTGGGTCGAACCGATAGCCCCAACCCTTTCATCCGCTACCGATGGTTGCTCGAGTCGTATCGGCGAGCACTGAACGCGGGCTGGACCGACAACGACTTTGTTGATCTAGTTGGCCGGCTCGACGACGCCGTCGCCGTCGTCGACGGCCATGGCTTCGAGATCACTCCTTTGGTACGCCAGCCGGAAATGGCAGCACATCTGGGACTTGAACAAAACCTATGGGTAAAGGACGACACCGGCAACGTTGCGGGATCGCACAAAGCGCGACATCTGTTCGGCACCATGCTCCATCTGGCAGTGTCCGCGGCAAGTGAGGGGGAGCTGGTTATCGCCTCCTGCGGCAACGCCGCCTTGGCCGCGGCAGTCGTAGCCCGAGCGGCCGAGCGACGGCTGCGAGTCTTCATCCCCACCTGGGCCAACCCGGCAGTGGTAGCGAAATTGGAAGTGCTCGAGGCCACAATCGAGGTGACGGAACGGCGTTCGGGCGTCGCCGGCGATCCCACGGTGGCGGCGATGGTGGACGCGATCGATCGCGGGGCGATCCCGTTTTCGGTGCAAGGTCCGATGACCGATTCTGCCCTCGACGGCGGGAGGACCCTCGGTTGGGAACTGGCCGAACAGCTAGCGCTGTCTCGGGTCAGAGGCCGGGTGGAGATCTTTGTGCAGGTGGGAGGCGGGGCGCTGGCCGCGGCAACCTGGCGCGGCTTGAACGACGGCATCCGCGAGCGGTGGCTCTCGGTCGAACCAGTGCTCCATACGGTCCAAACCGAAGCGGTGGCACCGCTCAATCGGGCTTGGCGGCTGCTCATGTCCAAGACCGAAGGAGATCCGGAAGCTGCTCTAGAAGCGGCGCGGCATGATCCCGATACCTACATGTGGCCGTGGGAAGACGTCGGGTCGTCCGCAGCCTCGGGAATCCTCGACGATCTGACCTA
>JBPCQV010000062.1:0-6058 GCA_050997725.1 Acidimicrobiia bacterium | reverse complement strand
TGGTCTGGACAGTTCGTGTGGGGACAAATTTGCGCCGGTAGGGCGGTAGGCGCCCTCGTTCGCTAGCCGAGAGCGGCTTTGATTGCGGTCTCGAAGAGTTGAGGTTCGGTCAAGAAGGCGTCGTGTCCTTTCGCCGAATGGACCTGGTGCCATTCGACCGGCACCTCCGCCGCGATCAACTTGTCGACCAACTGCCGTTGTTCATCGGGGTAGAAGCAAGCGTCGGTGTCGATCGTGAAAACATGCCAGTTCTGCTGCCGGCAAGGACGCAAGGCCTCTTCGTAGGTGGCCGCTCCGGCATCGCTCAGCAGGTCATAGTTCGACCACGAGTCAATGATCCGCAGGTAGCTGTTGGGATCGAAGCGAACCACCAACTTTTCTCCTTGGTGCCAGAAGTACGACTCGACCGGATGGCTGACATAAGGGTGGTCGATCACCTCTGCCCGAGCCCGTGTGCGGATCGCTTCCAGAGAGACGAAGGCCTTGTGGCTGATGATGCGCGCCAAAGCCAATCCGGCGGCGGGGAATTCGCTCTCGTAGTAATCGCCACCCCGGAAAAGGGGATCGTTGAAGATCGCCAGCTTCTGTTCGAAGTTGAGCATGCGATGAAGGGTCGTGGCGGCCAAGCCGCCGGCCAAAGAGATGACCGTGTCGACTCGGTGCGGATAGCGCGCAGCCATCGAGAGGCTCAGGAGAGCACCCACCGAGGCCCCGGCAACGGCTTTGACCTTGCTCACCCCCAAGTTGTCGAGGAGCTGCAACTGGCTGTCGACGATGTCGGCCAGCGCGATCGGGGGAAAGTCCGGCCCATAACGAATCCCGGTGTCTTCGTTGATCGTGGTCGGCCCAGTCGAGCCGTAGCACCCACCGAGGTAGTTGACGCAGAGGACGGCGTAGCGATCGGTGTCGACGGCCATTCCCGGACCGACGAAACCCGGCCACCATCCGGTCTGGTTCTCGTCGCTCCAGCGCTCCACTCCCTCGACCGATTCGGTGAACCCGGCGGCATGCTGGCTCCCGGTCAGGGCATGGAAGACAAGGACGAGGTTGTCGGCCGCCGAGCTGATCTCGCCGTAGAGCTCGTAGGCGAGCCGGACCCGGGGGAGGAGGTCGCCGCTGCGCAACTTGAAAGCGGTGGGCAACTCGAAGAACTCGGTCTTCGTTCGGCCTCCCGACCCCGGGTACCGATCTGGGTTCAAGCGACGGCCGCGAGGGCTTGGTCGAGGTCTTCTTTGATGTCGTCGATGTGCTCGATCCCTGCCGAGATCCTGACCAGGTCGGGGGTGACGCCGGTTGTCAACTGCTCGCCTTCGTCGAGCTGTTGATGAGTCGTCGACGCCGGATGGATGACGAGCGACTTCGCATCGCCGACATTGGCGAGGTGGCTGAGGAGCTTGGTGTGATCGATGAACCGCTTGCCCGCCTCATAGCCGCCGGCGATCCCGAAAGAGAGGACCCCGCCGAAGCCGTTGCGGAGGTACTTCTTGGCGGCGGCGTGATAGGGATGCGACTCCAAGCCGGGATAGCTCACCCAGGTGACTTGATCGTGCTGCTCGAGCCACCTGGCCAGAGCCAGTGCGTTCGCCCCGTGGCGCTCGACTCGCAAAGACAACGTTTCCAATCCCTGCAGGAAGAGGAAGCTGTTGAACGGGGACAGCGCCGGTCCCAAGTCTCGCAAGCCTTCGACCCGGGCTCGAATGGCGAAGGCGATGTTCCCGAATTGGGACTCGGAGTTGAAAACGTCGGTGAAGACCAAACCGTGGTAGCCCGGTGCGGGCCTGGTGAAGATCGGGAACTTGCCGTTGCGCCAATCGAAGTTGCCGGAATCGACGATCACCCCTCCGATCGAGTTCCCGTGACCGCCAATCCACTTGGTGGCGGATGCCACGATGATGTCCGCCCCAAAGTCGAACGGCCGGGACCAGTAGCCGGCGGCACCGAAGGTGTTGTCAACCACCAGCGGGATGCCGTGCTCGTGGGCAATATCGGCCAGCGCCTCGAAGTCTGGGATGTTGTATTTCGGGTTGCCGATCGTCTCGACAAAGAGCGCCTTGGTCTTGTCGGTGATCGCCTTCTCAAAGTCGGCGGGGTCGTCGCCGTCGACGAACGAGACGCCGAATCCCAGCCGGGGGAACGCGACTTTGAACTGGTTGTAGGTGCCTCCGTAGAGGTAGGACGTCGACACGAAATGGTCGCCGGCCTCAAGCAGGGTTGTGAAGGCGAGAAGCTGAGCCGCCTGACCGGAGGCGGTGGCGACGGCCGCCACTCCGCCTTCGAGGGCGGCGATCCGCTGTTCGAAGACATCGGTCGTCGGATTCATGATCCGGGTGTAGATGTTTCCGAACTCCTGCAGCCCGAACAGGCGGGCAGCGTGGTCGGCATCGTTGAAGGTGTAGCTCGTCGTCTGATAGATCGGGACGGCCCGGGCATTGGTGCCTGGGGCGGGGGTTTGTCCGGCGTGGACTTGCAAGGTTTCGAATCGGTATGGCATAGCATTCCTTTCCAGAGGGGTTCAGGCAGAAATCGGCACCGCGCCGGGGTCGGGAGCTCTCGAGTGGGGCGGTGCGGGGGAGCGAGGACTGTTCAGCAGCCAACGCTCGGGTGGGCCACCCGAGAGCGTCGACAACATGTGCATTGAAAAGTCTTGGACCCGTTTGCCATCAAGAGGTCATATCTTGGCATGAACGGGCGCCTCTCCTGAAATCGACCGCGTTGCTTGGGGATCCGACAGCTAGGGAAGAGCTCGGTCTTGATCCTCACCGTTGACTGACGCGTAATTTGGCGCCACGGGAATGGCCGCCAGCTAATTCGGCGCTACAGCGACGTTTTCCGACGCGGTGGTGCCAGAGAACGTTTTAGGCGTTCCTCACCTGCCAAATTTGCACCGATCGCGTCTAGACCTCGACAGGAACGGCGATCACCGGTAAGGTAAGGGTGAACCAGGTTTCGCCTTGGATCCGCCGGTAGATCACATCGCCGCCCATCATCTGCGCCATTGAACGCGAAATCGAAAGCCCCAGTCCTACCGAGCCCGTGTGCTCGCGTTGATCGTGGGCGGACTTGTAGGCCTCGAAGATGCTCGACTCGGAGCTGGCCGAAACCCCGGGCCCATCGTCGATCACCGAGGCGTTCACCGTCGAGTCGTGCATCGAAATCTCGACTCGCACATTCGGCCCGCCATAGCGCCGAGCGTTGGTGGCCAAATTACGAAGCACCTGGCGAACCCGGAAACGGTCGGCAAAGGCCCAGGCCGTCGGCAGGTCGACGGGGACCGTGAAGTTCTGAGAAGACGCGATGTAGGCGACTTCGTCGCTCAGATCGAACTGTTCTGGCCGAATGCTGAGGGTTCCTGCCTCGGCCCGAGCGTGCGACAGCAGATCCTCGAGAATGTTGGAGAGCTCGTTGCCCTGTTCGAGGATGAGGTCGAGCATCTCCAAGGTGTCTTCGTCGAGACGGTCGGCGGCGATCTCGCGAATGACCGCGGCGAGGCCCACCACTCCTGTCAACGGATTGCGAAGCTCGTGAGAAACCGATGCCACCAACCGGCCTTTGGCCTCGACCAGGGCCTCGAGCTGATCTTTGAGCGAAAGTACCTCGGCGAGCGTTTCGCTCAGCCGGGCGTTCTCCAGCGTCGTCGAAAGTTGCGACCCCAGCGTCGCGAGCAGATGGAGGTCATCATCGGTGAACAGCGACACATCTCCCAGCCGGTTGACGCCGGCGAGTAGACCCGCTGGTTCCCGTCCCACCTTTAGAACTTCGATCATCGCTTGCTTGGTCTTGTAGCCGTCAAGGATGAGCCCAAGTGTCGACAGCTCGTCAGTGCCCAGCAGCCGCCGGCCTGACGCGGCGAGCTCTTTGAGGTCCGACTCCCAACTTATGCGGTGAGGAGTCATGGTCTCGCCCCCGCCTTCGCTGTCGACGAAAGTGACGTAGGTTCGTGGGTCCTGGAGGGTCGAGAACAGGATGACAGCCGCCCGTTCGGCTTTGACCAGGTCGAGTACCTGGCTGGCGGCGGCAGTGACGGCCTGGTCGAGCTCAGGGTGCAGTTGGAGGTTGGTGGCCGATTCAGAGAGCGCGCTGATCCTTTGCCGATCCCGGGCCTGGGAAACGTAAGCGCGATACGCGACGAAGACGAGCACGGCCGGAACGAAGCCAATCCACCAAATCTCGGGCGCCGCGACGAGAGTCACGGCTCCCACCACGCCCAAGAGGGAGGCAGCCACCGTGCCCGCTGAGGAAACCGCCAACACCCGCAGACTCTCCTTCAAAGTCTCTCTTCCTCCGGTGGCACGGATGGCTGCGGCCACCGCGCCATGCCCGACAAGCAGAGCGGCCAACAACGCGATGGCAAGGCCCGCGACATTAAGGAGGTCGAACTCCAACGGGGTTACGGCAACGACCCGAAAGACCGCGACGGCGGCAACAGTTTGCAGGACGAGCTGGCCAACGTTGAAGATCAACTTGATTGGCTTCTGGCGCCTGTGGATGAAGAGCGCCACCGCGCTCCCAACCACCTGACCCAGGACGAGATCGATCGGAGTCGCCATCAACAAGCCAATGGCCATCGGCACTTCGCTAACCGAGAGGGTGTGAGCATCGCGCCGGAACTGGAGGTGGACCACCAGTAGCTCCGCGAGATAGAAGCCGGCGGCAAGCCAAAACCAATCGACGCGAACTCCGAGCCCAGATAGGGCCGGCAACGTCGACAGCCACCCGGCTCCCAACAGGCTCGCGACCCAGGTCGCGGCAATCAGCAACCAGATGCGAGCCTGCGGCGCGGAAAGGCGCCCCAAGAATCGCGGTGTTGGTCGCTTGCCGGGGTTGGGGCCAGCCGGGGCATTGGTAGCTTCGGCGAAGGTCACGGGATGGTTATCGACGAAGCGGTTGCGGGAGTGAAGCCACGGGCTAGCCCCAGGTCTGGCGCGACCAACCCGAGGATGACCAACCCCAGGTCGACCAGGTGGTCCCCGACCACGTGGTTCCCGACCACGTGGTTCCCGACCACGTGGTTCCGGTCCACGAGTTGGCCGACCATGTGGTGCCCGACCAGGTGGTGCCCGACCAGGTGGTGCCGGTCCAGGCATTGCTCGACCACGTGGTGCCTGACCATGTGGTGCCGTTCCACTGGCCTCCGGACCAAGTCGTTCCGAGAACGGCGTGTGTCGCCGAGTTGTACGGTTGGCCAAAGATGTCGATCTCACCGGTGAGGTCTACACCTCCCAGCGACACGCGGACGTTGCCTCGGGCAAGGTCAAGCGACCCGGCCCCGGTGGAGGCGGCGAAGGTCTGTTTGGAGGCGAGGGCGGATGGAGTGGCGGTGTCCCTCGCCTTCTTGAGATCGAGGAGCCCGCTCCCCTGGCAGGCAGACGACGCACCGGGGATCGGCTGGGCCGTTGACTTCAACAGCTTCTTGAGCTGGTCGGGGGTGATGTCGGGTCGCTGATCGATGATGAGCGCTGCAGCCCCGGAAACAACCGCGGCCGCCTGGCTGCTCCCGGAGCCGAGCAGGAAACGCCCCGCAACGATCGATTCCGGATGGTCGGTGGCGACTTTCGAGCCGGGGACAAGGAGCGATACCACGGATTTGCCCGGGGCAACGACGTCGACGCCACGGCCTCCACAATTGGAGAAAGACGTGACCATGTCATCTGAGGCCGAGTAGCTCGAGTTCGGGATCGAAGCTCCGACCGCGATGACGAAGGGCGAGGTCGCCGGATTGCGGACCAGGGCCGAGTTTCCGTCGTTGCCGGCCGCGATCACAACGACAATCCCAGCTTTCCAGGCTCGTTCCACGGCGTGGGCGAGCGGATCGACAAGATACGACTGGGTGGAGGTCGTCCCAAACGAGAGGTTGAGGACGCGAATGTTGAGGCCATCCGAGTTCCGGTGCTCGACCACCCAGTCGATGGCGGCGATCACTTGGGAGACGTCGACTGCCCCTTCGAAGTTGCCGACTTTGACGCTGACGATGCGTGACCCCGGGGCGATGCCAAGAAACTCCTTCTCGGTGCCTTTTTGGATCTTGGTGGTGCCATCGCGTCCAGCGATGATCCCGGCC
>JBPCQV010000019.1:0-8520 GCA_050997725.1 Acidimicrobiia bacterium | reverse complement strand
TCTCCTTGTTGGAGAGAGGCGGGTGGAGGGCGAGAAGGTCGGGAGCGGAGGGCACAACCCCCAGGGGAGGGAACTCCCCCCCCGGGGGAAGCCGGGGGAGGACGGCGAGCGCAGAGAGCAGGGGGGCGCTGTAAACGAGCGTTACTACGGGGCCCCCTCGCCGCCTCCTTTCGTCGGCGGTCACTCCCCCATCTCCCGATGGGGGAGAGCTAGTTCGAGAAGGAAACCGCAAAGGCTGAGGCCCAACGGTGCATCAGCTCGCCGTAATAGCGGCCGGCTTCGTCGAGGTTGCCTTCGGAGAGCGCATTAATCGAGGCCCAAACATCGGCTACCGACTCATCAATCACGAGGACGGCGGGGTCGAACATCTCGGCCACTCCGGCGTAGTCGAGCTCGAGCATCGCCTCGGCGGGGAACTCCGCCAACCACAGACCCAGATTGTTGACCTCCGCCACCAGATTCTCCGGCAGGCCGGCGCCGATCATCACCTCAGCGGCGCGATTGACTCGCTCCAGCCCTTTGGCCAGGTTCGTTCGATACTGGATGAGAGCGAACCGTCCGTTGTCGGTATAGATGCGTTCGTCGGGGGCGAAGGGCACGAGCCAGCGGATCGGGACATGCCAGGCAGACGTGAGAATGTGCGAACGGATGTCAGGCTCGCTGGCCCGCAGTCGACGGAGCTCCCGCTCGGCTTGCCGAGCGACATCTTCGGGAATGATCACGGCTTTGCCGAACACTTCGAGATGATGGGATAGAGCCAGCACTCCTTCCAGCATGCGCAGGTGCGGCCGCCGCGGGCACACGTAGCGTCCGCCTTTCCAGTCGGTGATCCAGGCGTCCTCGATCATCGACTCGCCGATAAAGCCGTACGGTTCCCAGCGACGGGGTCGACGCGGCGAAGTAACCGAATGAGGTTCCCACGCCCTGATCCGATCTTCGGGCAAATAGACGCGCAGAAAGGACGATTTGATCATCGGTAATTCATCCTAAGGGCAGGTGCTGAACACCCGAGGGGCCGTTAGACTCGCCCTCGAAAGGAGTAGTGCGGCTTCGCTGGAAACCACGCTTTTGGTGATCTTCTTTCTTTCTAAGTTGAGGGGGGCCTTTCAGTGATGGAATGGATGCGACGCGACCTCCATCATCGGGACCTCGGCTTGAGCGACGATGACCTGCGCGAGATGTATCGCCTGATGCTTCTCGCCCGCCGCGTCGATGACCGGATGTTTGCTCTCAATCGCCAGGGTCGGGCCCCATTTGTGGTGGGTTCGTCGGGACACGAAGCGATCCAGGTAGCTTCGGCGATGGCTCTCGATAACGACAAGGATTGGGTGCTTCCCTATTACCGGGATATGGGAGTGGCGCTGGCCTGGGGTCTATCGCTTCTCGACATCTTCCGAGCGGTCTTTGCCCGAGGCGACGATTCGTTTTCCGGGGGCCGCCAACTTCCGAATCACTGGTCGAGCCGCCCCAAGCGCGTGTTCACCCAGTCCTCCTGCATCGGAACGCAATACCCGCATGCCGTCGGGATCGCCAAAGCCCTCCAGATCAAAGGCGACAACGCGGTCGTGGCGGTTTATGGCGGGGAGGGCTCCACCTCAGAAGGCGATTGGCACGAGGCGGTCAACTTCGCCGGCATTCATCGGCTGCCGGTGCTCTTCATCACTGAGAACAACCGGTATGCGATCTCGGTCCCGAGCAACGACGAGGTCGCCGGATCAATTCACGGCCGCGCGATTGGCTATGGGATGAAGGGCTATCTGATCGATGGCAACGATCCTCTGGTCGTTTTTCGAACAGTGCGCGAGGCTGCCGAGCGAGCCCGAAATGGCGAAGGACCGAGCTTGATCGAGGCTGAGACCTATCGCTACTACGCCCACACCTCAGATGACGACGATCGCCTCTATCGGACTCGGGAAGAGGTCGAGGAGTGGCGTCGGCACGACCCGGTAGTAACGCTCAAGCAATACCTGATCGAGGAACGGCTTCTTTCCGAATCGGATGAGGAATCGATCGCCAACGAAGTTGTCGCCGAAGTCGCGGCGGCGGTCGAGGAAGCCGAGGCAGGATCACGACCTGACGATCCCTATAGCCATGTGTATGCCCGAGTGATCGAGCTCGCGCCCGCGGCCCTCTATCCCGAACCGGCAGTGGTCGGACCCGAGGTCAATCTGATCACCGGCATCAACCGCGCGATTAGCGACGTCATGGCTTCACATCCGGAAACCGTCCTCTTCGGCGAGGATGTGAGCGGCGCCAAAGGCGGTGTGTTCAAAGCCACCCAGGGCATCTCTGATCGCTTCGGAGAGGCTCGGTGTTTCAACACCCCCATCTCCGAGTCGTTGATCGTTGGGCTCGCGGTCGGCATGGGCGCCACCGAGGTTCGTCCATTGGCCGAGATCCAGTTCGCCGACTACATCCATCCCGCTTTCGATCAGATTGTCTCCGAGGCATCGCGGATCTCCTATCGGTCCAACGGCACGTGGTCGTGTCCGATTGTCATCAGAGTCCCGTTCGGCGCCGGCATCCACGGCGCTCTCTACCACTCGCAGTCGATCGAGACCTATTACTCGCATGTCCCAGGTCTCAAGGTTGTGGTGCCGTCGACCCCTGCCGACTTCAAAGGGCTCTTGGCCTCCGCGGTAGAGGATCCCGACCCGGTCCTCATCCTCGAACCGAAGAAGCTGTATCGACTTGGCAAGGGTCCCTACCCGGAGGGCGACTACAAGGTTCCTATCGGCCGCGCCGCGATTCTCCGCAATGGAAGCGACATCACCATCCTCACCTATGGGGCGATGGCCCATTTCACGATGGAAGCATTGGGCCCCCTAACCGAGCTCGAAGTTTCCGTTGAAGTGATCGACCTGCGCAGCTTGCGGCCGCTCGACTGGCCGACGATCGAGGCGTCCGTGCGCAAGACCGGTCGGGTGCTAATCGTCCACGAGGCCAACGAGTTTCTCGGCTTCGGGGCGGAGCTTGCGGCCCAGATCGCCGACAAGGCCTTCGAATGGCTCGATGCGCCGATTCGTCGATACGCCCTCGGCGACCTGCCGGCGATGCCCTACGCCCAAGAGCTGGAAGACATGGTCTATCCGAACCCAGAAGGGATCATCCGCCAAGCCTTGGAGCTGGCCAAGTACTGACGGCGAGAACGTCGCATGCCCAAAGACAACTTGTCCGCGAATAAGCCAACCGGTATTGAAGTGCTCGAGACCGAGACGCGCCCCGAGCAGAGCGACGTTCGCGTGGGGGCGGGCCGACAAGTCATCACGATCGTTGGTCTTGCGGTGGTCATCGGGCTCGGGCTGACCCTCCTCCCCGACGCGGCTCCCCTCGAGACCGACCTCGAAGGGGCCTTGCCCGCCCCGGTGGTTGCCACCACCTTGCCCCAGCCCGAGCCGGTGGCCATAGGGCTGATCGGGCTCGACGCGTTTCCGTTGCAATTTGAGCCGAGCCTCGAGGGCTACGTGCGCCTAGCGGGTCCCGCTCTTGGCAACAGATCGTTTTGGATGATCGGTACCGGGGAACAGCCCACCCTCCTCTCTTCCTCCGACGGCGTCGCGTGGAGTCAAGCGGGACCATTTCCGGCCGACGACGAGCGTTTAGTCGAAATACATCACCTCATCGCCCACGAAGGAGTTCTCATCGCCGTCGGCACCGAGGGAAGTCGAAGTCTCGATGAAGATCCCCTTCAACGCCTGCAAGTTTGGCGATCGGCCGACGGTGTCACCTGGATTCCGGAGGAGGTGGCGACTGGATCGACTTTCCTCGATGCGATGGTGACCGCCGATGATCGCGAAGTGATTGTTACGGCCTCTGATGCGATCGGCCATGACCGTCTTTATCGGTCTTCATCGTTCGGCGTCTGGGAAGAGATCGCCATCACCTTCTCGACTGCCAATGGAATCCTGCAGGCGCCTGCGGACGGCTTCTTGGTGAGCACGGGCGAGGGTCTAGTTCTCACCTCGGCCACAGGAGTAAATTGGACCGCCAACACCTCGTTACCCATCGGTCTCTACACGCAATGGAACGACCGGGTAGTCGGCACCTATTTCGAGGACGGCCAATTCACCATGCGAGTCATTGGCGGCGATGGCGACTCCGTGACCGAGCTCCCCGACTCTCTCGAAGGCTGCCAGGTGCGGGGCGGGTCCGCCGGGCTGTTAGCACTTTGCCCAAGTGAGAGCGGCTCGGCTTTCAACCTGTATCTCAGCGAGAACGGGTTGCTTTGGCAGCGGTCGCAATCAGCGATCCTCACCGATGAGCTCGTCTATCTGGGCTATACCAACGCGGGCTTTCTCATCGCCACCGAGGGTCTCGCTGGAACCTTGATCGTGGCGAGAGCGGCGCTGCCCTAGTAACCGGGCGGCCGGCGGTCGAACCAGGGCCGTGCCCGCTCCAGCTGGCCGGCGACCTGGAATAGCAATCCGTCAGCGCCGTAGGGAGCCACGAATTGCACCCCGACCGGGAGGCCGTCGGCCGAGGTGTGGAGCGGCACCGACATGGCCGGCTGGCCGGTCATGTTGAAGAGCGGGGTGTTGGGAATCGTTTCAGTGACCGTCTTGCTCAGTTGGCGATAGAGAGCCAACAGGGCCGGGCCGACCGGTGAGCGTCGCAATGTCTCCAGCATCCGCCGCTCGATCGCGCTTGGAGCGAGGTCTCCGTGCCGCCAGGGCACGCGGGCGAGCGTCGGGGTGACCAGCAAATCGAACTGCCGGTGGAAACGGCCCATGTCGCGACCCGCCATGCGCACCTGGGTGAGAGCCGCGGCCAGGTTCTCGGCGCTCAGGTGACGACCCACCGCCCCCAGAATCCACGTGAGCAGCTCGTAGTCCTTGGGGTCGGGCTTGGACTTGCCGCTCATCCGAGTCGTCTCGGAGATCGCTTGAGCGGTGGAAGCCGCCGCCAGGGTCAGAAACGCTTCCATCCACGCAGCTCGTTGCACCGGCACTTCGACGTAGGAAACCCGATGACCCAGCGACTCGAGGAGGCGGCCGGTTTCGTGGACCGCGACCCGGCATTCCTCCTCCATCGTTTCGCCCAAAAGCGGATCGGTCGACAACGCCACGCACAGCGATGGAGGGTCGATGTCGACCTGCGCCCGGAACGATCCCTCATGGACCGGAGCGGTGTAGGGATCGCCCGGTTCGAAGCCGGCGATCGCGTCGAGGATTCCGGCGGAGTCTCTTGCCGACCGGGTTAGGGCGTGCCCGCTGCTGAGGCCGAACCAACTTTCTCCGAGGATCGGCCCGGTTGGCACTCGTCCGCGGCTGGGTTTCAACCCGAAGAGCCCGTTGACCGACGCGGGGATCCGAATCGAGCCTCCGCCATCGGAGGCGTGGGCGGCCGGCACCATTCCTGCCGCCACCGCGGCCCCGGCCCCACCCGATGAACCTCCTGCCGTGCGGCCTCGGTTCCAGGGGTTGGCCGTGACCCCATAGAGCTCGGGCTCGGTCACCGGGGCGAGACCGAATTCGGGAGTGGCCGTGCGCCCTAACACCACGAAGCCAGCCGCCTCGAACCGATCGACAATGGTTGCGTTCCAGCCGGGGATGAAACCCGACATCGACCGCGACCCCATAGTGAGTGGGGCCTGGGCGTATTCCGCGCCGAGGTCCTTGAGCAAGAACGGCACCCCGCCGAACGGTCCGTCGTTGGGCCCGTGCTCGACCCTGGCCAGGGCACGGTCGAAAAGCTTGATGACCACCGCGTTGAGAAGAGGGTTATGGGCTTCGATTCTGGAGATGGCCTCATCGACCACCTCGCGCGCTCCCACCTCCCCGCGTCGGATCAGGTCGGCGAGACCGGTGGCGTCGTAGTCGGTGTACTCGGCAAAACCCACCAACCCATTCTGGCGTAAAAACCCCCGGCCAATCTCATCAAATTGGGGGGCGCCAAGTTACGCAAGAATGGATGGTGTAGATGCAATCACTACTCAGCCAACTGTCTGACCGGGTCGGGACGGCGTTCGCCGCCGAAGGGCTCGATCCCGGTCTCGGCCAGGTCCTGGTGTCTTCGCGCCCCGAGCTCGCCCAGTTTCAGTGCAACGGCGCTATGGCGGGGGGTCGGCAGGCCGGGCGTCAGCCCCACGAGCTCGCCGAGGCCGTCGCCGGGAAGCTTCGAGCCGACCCGGGGCCGCTCGAACAGATCGAAGTGGCTGGCCCGGGATTTCTCAACCTCCGCGTCGATGATCGGTTCCTCGCCGAGTTAATCCACGACAGCGCGGCCGACCCCCGGCTTGGGGTGGAAGCCAGCGCAGCTCCGCTGACAGTGCTGGTCGACTATGCCGGCCCCAACGTTGCCAAAGCGATGCACGTTGGTCATCTGCGCGCCACGATCATCGGCGACTCCCTCGCCCGCCTTTTCCGCTGCCTCGGTCACAAGGTGATTCGTGACCCCCACTTCGGCGACTGGGGATTGCAGATGGGCCAGGTGATCGCCGCCATCGAAGAGCAACGGCCCGACCTCCCCTACTTCGACCCTGAGGTCGAAGGCCCATATCCCGATACCTCCCCGGTGACTCTCGAAGATCTTCAGGAGATCTATCCCCGTTCCTCGGCGAGAACCGGATCCGACCCCGAATGGGGTGAGCGGGTCCGCCAGGTCACGGTCGATCTTCAGCAGGGCCGGCCGGGCTATCTGGCCCTGTGGCGGCACATGAAACGTGTCTCCGAAGAGTCACAGCGCGAGGACTTCTCCGCTCTGGGCGTCGAATTCGATCTTTGGTTCGGTGAATCGGACGTGGCCGAGTTGGTGTCGCCATTGATCACTGACCTTCGAGAGCGAGGCTTGGCGGAAGAGAGCCGCGGGGCGTTGGTGATGCGGATCGATCTCCCCGATGACAAGCGCGATCTTCCCCCCCTCATCCTGGAAACCTCTCGGGGGGCGGTCCTGTATGGCACCACCGACCTGGCGACCATCCTTCATCGAGTCCGCGACCTCGGAGTCGACCTTGCCCTCTATGTGGTCGACGCACGGCAGTCAGACCATTTCGAGCTGCTCTTTCGCGCCGCCCGCAGATCCGGTTACGCGCCCGAAGAGGTCGGGCTCGAGCACATCCGCTTCGGAACGATGAACGGGCCCGATGGCCGGCCTTTCAAGACTCGCGTCGGTGGGGTGGTGTCGCTGGCCGATCTGATCGAGTTGATGACGGCCGCGGCCCGTCGCCGGCTGGACGAAGCCGACCTTGCCCGCTCCTATCCGCAAGCAGAACGAGAGGCCATCGCCCGTCAAGTCGGGGTGGCGGCTTTGAAGTTCGGCGACCTGATCAACAACCGCGTTTCCGATTACACCTTCGACCTCGAGCGCTTCTCATCGTTCGAGGGAAAAACCGGCCCCTACCTCCAATACAGCGCGGTGCGGATCCGCTCGATCCAGCGACGGGCCGCCGGCCTAGGGATGGAGCCTTCACTGGTGTTGCCTCCAACGGTCGAACCCGAGCGGAATCTGATGCTCGCCCTGCTCCAGCTTCCCGAGGTTCTGGAGCGGGCCGGGGTATTGCGAGCACCCAACCACATTGCCGAGTACGCCTTTGAATTGGCCGCGGTTTGGAATCGCTTCTACGACGCGTGCCGCATCATCGACGAAAGCAACGCTGAGCGCCGAGGTGCCTGGCTGGCTCTCGCCGATCTCACGCTTCGCGCGCTCACCACCGTCCTCGATCTGCTCGGGATCGAGGTACCGGAGCGGATGTGGTCGAACTCCGCCGGGGCCGTCTCGACGATCACGATGCGATAACGGCAATTGCCACCGACACGTTCGAGTGGGGGGATTACGTCGCTTCTGTTTATCCGGAATGGCTCGAGGAAACCGACGGCGAGGCGCTCGTCGCGGTCGATGAGAAAGACCGGGCCATCGCCGTTGTGCACGTGCGCCTCCTGGCCCCGCAAGAAGGTTGGATCTCAGGGGCGCGGGTGGCGGGTGATCATCGCCGCCAAGGGGTCGGCTCCTTGCTCAACCAGGCGGCAATGAGCTGGCTGCGAGACCGCGGAGCGCTGGTCGCCCGTTTGACCACCGAGGAAGACAACGAGGCGGCGCGGTCTCAGGTGGAGAAGCTCGGCTATCGCCCCGTGGCTAATTTCATCCACGGCCACCGTTCATTTCCGCCCGATGGAGTCACGAACGGACGACGCCGGACGGCGCTCGCGGAGCGTGCGAACGGACGACCCCGGCCGGCGCTCCCGGAGCGTTTTGATCTCGCCCCAGCGGCGGAAGCGGAGCCGGCCTTCGTGGTCTTTTCGAGCGGCGGGCTGGCCCGCTCGGCCCACGGTCTCTTTGCCTCCGACGGCTGGAACTTTCGGCGCCTGCACCACGCCGACCTGATCAGTGCCGCGCGGCGACGCCAGCTTTGGACCTGCCCCTCGGTTTAGGTAGTGATTCGCCCTACCGAAGAACGGTTGTGGGTGAGCCTCTTGGTCACCACTACCGAAGACTCCCGAGGAGCGATTCGAGCCTTGGTCGATCTCGTCGAGGAACACGGTGTGGAGTCGATGGAGCTGATCGTGCCTCGAATCAGGTGGCTTG
>JBPCQV010000018.1:0-7192 GCA_050997725.1 Acidimicrobiia bacterium | reverse complement strand
GTGCCGGCCGACCCGAGCACCTGGCTGATCATCAACGTGGAAACGATCCGGCGTTGGTCTATGACAAGCCCCAATTGGCCGCGATCACGCCGAGGGTCACTTTGGCCAGGCGAATTCCCCCTGCGGTAGTCAGATGGACGCCGTCGTTGAGCCGCATGTCGACCAAGTCGCCATTGTCGTCGGTGAGATACTCCGAAAATGCCCCGTCGGAGCCGGCGAATACCTCGTAGCTGTCGACGAAGGTGACGCCGTCAAAAGCCTCTGCTTCGCTGCGATAGATCCCGTTCATGACGTCGACCTTTTGCTGGAACTCCGCCGAGCGGACGAGGGGCATGCCCATCCAATAGACGTCCCGCCCGGCTTCGGTGAGCTGGGTCATCAAGTCGCGCACCCGCCGCCGGTACTCCGACAGCCAGGTCTCGGTCCCGTAGTCGTGCCAAACCCCATCCACTCGAATGGCCTGGGCATCATTGCCGCCAAAGAAGAGGACGATCGCGTCTGGGTCCTGTTCGGCGATCACGTCTACCAATCGCGACGGCCAATCGAGAAAGTCATCGCGGGTGAGCCCGGAGGAAAACTCGTATTGGACTTGGGTCACCTCGATCAACCCGGTGTCCAGCGCCTCGTTCTGCAGCATCGGGCCGAACTGGCCGACCATCGAGTCGCCGCCGATGAACAGCCGGAGTGGATCGGCGGCGGTGACTTCACGAAGCCCGGCGGTGGTGGTTGTGATGCTTGGCGCCGTGGTGGTTGGCGCGGCCACAACCGTCGTTGTCGTAATCGGCTCTGGAGGTTCGCGTCCGAGGGCTAGGTCAAAAAGCTCGTGGGGCCGGTCGAGGAAGAGAGTTCGGCTGATCGCCGCAAAGGGCTCGGCGGCCGCGACCGCCACGGTGCGTTTCCACCCCGCCTCCTGCCGAAGCGCCGTCTCGAGGATGTCGGGCCCGTTGAGCAAGAGCCCAATCGTCATCGCCGTCACCGTGACGAAGATCGCCAAACCAGCAGGCATCACCGGTCCGCTGCCAATTCCGGATTCGGGTTCGAGATCCATCAGAACTGGAAGTAGATGAATGGGGCGACGCCTTCGGGGCCGAGGGCGTCGAGGACGAGGAGGAAACCGCCGAGCCCCAACGCCATCGGCACCGGTCGCAAGGCTCCAACGAATTCACGCAAACGAACCCGAAAGTCGGGTGGGAGGTATTGAACGGCGATGCCGGCGATGATCAGGAGAACCACCGCCGGGTTGATCATCTGGACCGGGCCAAACGCAACGAGTCGCGACAAGATCTCGATCGTGGTGTCCATCGACGCTGAGCGGAAGAGCACCCAACCAAGGCAGACGATGTGAAAGATCAACAGCCGCCGCCCCGCCCGGCGCAACGGTGTGTCGATCAGCTCGATGCCCCGCGCCTCTCTCCTTTCTTGCCTCCAGCGCTCGAGTGCTAGCACCCCGCCGTGGAGCCCTCCCCAGAGAACAAAGGTCCAAGCGGCGCCATGCCACAGGCCGCCGATGAGCATGGTGAGAAGAAGGTTGCGGTAGGTAAAGAGCTCGCCGCGTCGGCTGCCGCCGAGGGGGATATAGAGATAGTCGCGGAGGAATCGGGAAAGAGTCATATGCCAGCGGCGCCAGAAATCGGCCAGGCTCTGCGCGACATAGGGCCGGTTGAAGTTCTGCGGGAAACGAAAACCGAGCAACAGGGCCAAGCCGATGGCGATGTCGGTGTAGCCGGAGAAGTCGGCATAGATCTGCACGGCGTAGCCGTAGATAGCCACCAGGGTGTCGAGGGCGAAAAAGCTCTGCGGCGAGGCGAAAACTGGATCGACGATGGAGGTGGCAAGGGTGTTGGCCACCACCACCTTCTTGAACAACCCGCCGGCGATCAGCAGGAAGGCCGAAGCTGCCGGCACTTTGCGAGGGTCATGCTTTTGGCGAAGCTGCGGAAGAAACTCGGAGCTGCGGACGATCGGTCCGGCGACAAGATGGGGGAAGAACGAGACGAAAGTGGCGAAGTCGAGCAGCGGCACCGGAGCGAGCTTGCGCCGGTAGATGTCGATCGTGTAGCTCAGCGATTGGAAGGTGAAGAACGAGATGCCAACCGGCAGGATGATGTTCAGGATCGGCAGCGGCACATCGACCCCGAGCGGGTCGAAGAGATTGATCAGCGAGCTGGCGAAGAAGTCGTAGTACTTGAAGTAGCCCATCACTCCCAGGCTCACGACCACCCCGAGGATCAGCAGCCGCTTGCGCCGCTGTTGATCCTCCGACCGATGGATAAGGCCGCCGATGGTGTGGTCGGCAACGGTGGTGAAGGCGAGCAGAAAACAGAATCGCCAGTCCCAGGAACCGTAGAACACATAGCTCGCGCTCAACATGAAGAGCTTCCACGGCCGTGGATGGGGCAGAAGGAGCCAGCTCGTGGTCAGGACAACCGCGAAGAAAAGTGCGAACTGGATGGTGGGGAAGATCACGCCGAAAGGCATGGTAAGCCGGGCTACCGTTCGGAATCCCGCCCATGGTCTCGACCGCCCGCCGCTCCTCGATTAGACGAAATTCCCGCCGTCGCCGGCGCCACCGCGTCACTCGGCGGGGGTGGATCGTCATTGCTGCTCTGATCGCGGTGGGGTTGGCTGCGTTGGCTTATCCTCTGCTTCGCCGCCCTGCCATTGCGCTGGCTGGTCTCGAGAACGGAGCCATTCTCGGAGCCGCGGGCCTCCCGACCGGTATCGATCTCACTTTCGATCGACCGGTGACCACAGTGACGGCCACCCTCGATGGGGAGGCGCTCGCCGTCAGCATCGACGATCTGACGGCGTCCTTCGAGATCCCGGAGACGACTGACGGCGATCACCAACTCGAGGTAATCGTCGACCGCGGCAGCCTCGCCCCGGCCGTCAGCTTGACGCGTGACTTCAGCGTCGACACCAAACCACCGATAGCCACGGTTATTGAACCGACCGGGGCCGTTCTCCCGGTTGGTCCGGTTGCAGTTTCGATCACGGTCGACGATCCAAGCGCCATGGTCGAGATTGGCGGGGAGGAGGTTTCGGCGAGTAGCGATGGCGTTTTTGGCCGCGAGTTCCCGGAGGCGCCACCGGCTCCGGTCTCGATTTTGGTGAGTGATGCGCTTGGCAACACCGCCACGAGTGAAATCGTGATCACCCTCGACTTGCCCGGCATTGAGGGCGGCGAGCCAATTCGTGGCGTTCATGCCACTGGTTACACCTGGGCGACGGCCGAGCTGAGGGACCCCATCTTGGAGCTGATCGCCGAGAACAAGATCAATACGATCGAGATCGACCTGAAGGACGAAGCCGGACAGATTTGGTGGGCCACGTCCAACGAGCACGCCAACCAGATGGGGGCGGTCGAGGAGCTCTGGGACTTGGCGGCGGTCGTCGAAGAGCTTCATCGGCTGGGCGTGCGGGTGATCGGTCGGCTAGTGGTGTTCCGCGACCCGATCCTGTCGGATTGGGCGATCGGGACCGGCAACCTCGACTGGATCGTCCTCAACCCGGATGGTTCGCCCTACGGCCAGTACGGCGGATACACCAATCCCTTCAACGAACAGGTCTGGGAATACAACATCTCGATCGCCGAGGAGGCGGCGCGACTCGGAGTCGACGATGTCCTCTATGACTATGTGCGCAGGCCCGACGCCTTTATGGATCAGCTCCGGTTTCCATTGCAAGGCGAGCAAACTCCCGAGGATGCGATCCTTGGCTTCTTAGAAGCGTCGCAGCCTCGCATCCATGCCGCCGGGGCGCGAGTGGGGGCATCGGTCTTCGGGATCGCCGCCACTCATCCCGATCAGATCGCCCAGCCCATCCCGGCCATTTCCGAGCTGGTCGATTACGTCGCCCCCATGGTCTATCCGTCGCACTGGGGCCCCAACGAGTACGGGGTTGTCGACCCCAACTCCAGCCCTTATGACATCGTCTTCCGCTCGTTGAGCGAGTTCCAGAACCAGGTTGCCGGCACCGATGCGAATGTCATTGGGTGGCTGCAGGACTTCTCGCTGGGAGTCGACTACGGACCGGCCGAGGTAAGGGCGCAGATTGAGGCCGCCGAAGACGCCGGGGTCGTGGACTTCCTACTCTGGGATGCCGCCACCACCTACACCGAAGCCGCGCTCGACCCCATGCCCTGAGCCCCTACTCCCCCAACGGAAGTTGGGGGAGTACTCGAGCGCAGCGAGCACGAGGGGGCCCCGTCCGAGAGCGTTACTACGGCGCCCCCTCGTCCGCCTCCTACGTCGGCGACCACTCCCCCGGCTCCCGCCAGGGGAGAGCAATCCCCGCTGCTGGCTGCCGCCAGGGGAGAGCAATTACGGCCTCATGTCCTGAGCAATCGCCATGGCGGCTGCGACCGGATCTTCGGCACTGATGATCGGTCGGCCCACGACCAAGATGTCGGCGCCCAGTCGGGCAGCTTCAGAGGGGCCGGCTACGCGTCGCTGGTCGTGATTGGCGTTATCCATCCTGATGCCAGGTGTCACCCGCAGGAGGCCAGGCGCGGCCTCTCGCACCACCTCGAGCTCGGCAACTGAGCAAACGACTCCTTCGGCGCCGCCCGCAGCGGCGAGTTTGGCGAGAAGCACAACTTGGTCCTTCGTCGAGTCCAAGATGCCGACGGATGCCATCACCGCCTCATCGAGGCTGGTTAGCACCGTCACCGCGAGGATCCCTGCCTTGCCAATGGCGCCGTCGGCAAGACCTCTACAGGCGGCGGCGATCATTTCCTCTCCCCCGCCGGCGTGAACCGTCACGTAACGAGCTCCTAACTTGCCAAGTTGACGTGCCGCTCGCTCGACCGTGTTGGGGATGTCCAGGAGTTTGGCGTCGGCAAAGACTGGTTTCCCGAGCTCGGCCACGGTCTTAATCGATTTCGGACCGGCGCCGAGCAGCAACTCCAAACCCACCTTGAAGCCGTCGACATGCGGGGCGAGGCTCCGGGCCAGCAGCACGGCCTCGTCAGTGGTCGGGACGTCGAGGGCGACGAAGAGCCGGGTCACCGCAGAGTTCCGACTAGCTCCGAGATCGATTGCACCCGGTTCCGCTTCATCCATGAGATCAGTTCACTCAACAAACGCTTGCCCGCTTGCGGTTCCGCGAGGTGAACGGTGCCGGCGGCAACGACGCTCGCCCCGGCGATGAGAAACTCGACGATGTCTGCGCCGGTCAACACTCCCCCACAGCCAACGATCGGAAGCCGAGGCAGCGCCCTATGGACCTCGATAACAAACCGCAGCGAGATGGGCTTCAACGCCGGCCCCGAGTATCCGCCGATCACGCCGCTCAGCAGCGGGCGCCGCTCTCGGAGGTCGATTCCCGCACCCCAGATCGTGTTGGTGAGGGTCACGAAATCGGCACCGGCGTCGACGCAGGCGGCGGCGACCGGGACCGGGTCGACCAGGTTCGGTGAAAGCTTGGCCCCGATGGGAAGGGTCGTCGCCGCCCGGACCGCGGTGGTCACCTCAGCCGACGCCGACGAGTCGAGCGAGAACATCTGCCCTTCGAGGTTGGGACAGGAGAGGTTGATCTCGATCGCGGTCACCCCGGCTACCTCGAGCCCTTTGGCGACCTGGGCGAATTCTTCAGGGTCGTGGCCGACGGTGGATCCCCAGACGGGTACATCGAGCCCTGCTAACCGTGGCCCGACGTCGCGGCTCCAGGCTTCGATCCCCGGGTTCTGGATCCCGATTCCATTGAGCATTCCCAACCCGACCGGGGCCAGGCGCGGAGCCGGCCGGCCTTCCCACGGAATCGCACTGACCGACTTCGCCACCGCCGCACCGTAAACCGAGAGGTCGGCCACGCCCGCCAGCTCCACGACCGACCCCACCGTGCCACTGGCTGCAATAAGTGGCGATCCCAGCTTCAAGGGTCCCACCGCCGTCGAAAGATCCGGCTTCGTCTTCTGTCTTTTGTCTTCTGTCTTTTGTCTCACTTATGCCATTCCTGCAGGCTCCGTGGCTGGAGCAGCGCTCCCGGCCCCGACTTCAGGCTGCGAGCTACGGCGAGGGCACCGGCAATGGTGGTCACACAAGGGACATTGAACCGGCGAGCGGTGTGGCGGATCAGCCGTCCATCGGAACGGGCTCGGCCCCCACGCGGGGTGTTGATCACCAACTGGACCTCGCCGGACTCGATCCGATCGCGAGCGTCCCCGGGTCCCTCACCCACCTTGTTCACCACCTCAGCGGCTATCGCGTGATGGCTGAGGTGACGAGCGGTGCCCTTGGTGGCGACGAGTTTGAAGCCCAAGATCGAGAAAGCCTGGGCGACGGCCAGGCCAGTGCCTTTGTCTCGGTCGGCAAAGGAGAGAAAGACGGTTCCGCGATCGGGGAGGACGTGGCCGGCAGCGAGCAAGGCCTTGGCGTAGGCCACGCCGACGTCCGATCCGATCCCCATCACCTCGCCGGTCGAACGCATCTCGGGCCCGAGGACCGTGTCTTCCTCGGGAAAGCGATCCCAGGGCAAAACTGCCTCTTTCACCGCGACAAACTCCGGCGCCCTCCGGTCGCGCAGTAAACCCTCAACGCGCAGCTCTTCGAGGGTCGCACCCAGCATCACCCGGGCGGCCACCTTGGCTAGCGGGATACCTGACGCCTTGGAGATGAACGGCACGGTGCGGGATGCGCGCGGGTTGGCTTCGAGCACGAAAGCGTCGTGGCCCTTCACCGCGAACTGGATGTTGATCAGGCCTCTGACCTCGAGCGCCCGCGCCAACTCTTCAGTGGCGGAGATGATCTGTTTTTGCGCCTCCTCACCGAGGGTCGGAGGTGGAGTCACGCAGGCGGAATCACCTGAGTGGACGCCGGCCTCTTCGACGTGCTCCATGATTCCGCCAATGAGAAGCTCGCGCCCATCAAAGATCGCATCGACGTCGACCTCGGTGGCCGCTTCGAGAAAACGATCGATGAGAAGCGGCCCCTCGGTGACGTCGGGATAGTTGTCATAGAGGTTCGTTAGGTAGTCGGATAGCTCCTCGTAGCTGTAGATGACCCGCATTTTCCTGCCTCCGACCACGCCTTACGGCTTGGTCAACGCTGTGAGCCCGATCCGGTTCGCGACTTCGCCCGCCTCGTCGGCCGACATGGCGATACCGTGGGGGGGCAGCCGGATCCCTAAGCGCCGGCAAAGTGCTGAGAATTGCTCGCGATCCTCGGCTTCGTTGATCGCCGCCGGAGTGGTC
>JBPCQV010000002.1:0-10056 GCA_050997725.1 Acidimicrobiia bacterium | reverse complement strand
GTACAAGACGGGGAGATCCTGGTGGCTCCCATCACCGCTCCCTCGTGGGCGACGGTCTTCCCCAAGATCAAAGCCTGTGTGACCGATATAGGTGGAGTGATGTCACATGCGGCGATCGTCTGTCGCGAGTACGGCCTGCCGGCCGTCACCGGCACCGGCTATGCCACCAGAGAAATCAAGAACGGAGACATGATCAAAGTCGATGGCAACACCGGCAAAGTGACCATCGTCAGTTGAAAGCCAAGGAAAGGTCGAGGAGATGCTGAGCAAGGAGCAGAACGAAACACTGACCCGGGTCGGACCGGGAACCCCGATGGGGGATCTGCTTCGTCGCTACTGGTATCCGGTTGCCTTTCAGAAGGACCTCGACGAGTGGCCGATCAAGAAGGTTCGGCTGCTCGGCGAAGACTTCGCCCTTTGGAAGCGTGCCGGCGGTGGCTACGGCATAATCCAGGAGCGGTGCCCCCACCGCAGCGCCTCGTTGGTGTACGGCGTAGTCGAGGAGCAGGGCCTCCGCTGTGGCTATCACGGCTGGCTGTTTGATCAGGGTGGAGCCTGCCTCGACCAGCCGGCCGAGCCCGAGAACTCAATCTTCAAGACCAAGGTGTTCGCCTTTACCGGCATGGCCGAGTTGCTAGGCGGCATGATCTGGGCCTACATCGGCCCCGATCCAGCGCCCGTGCTCCCTCGCTTCGATGTCTTCGTGGATCCCGGTTTCAAAGACGTCGGGTATACGACTCTGCCGTGCAATTGGCTCCAGATCATGGAGAACTCGGTCGACCCCCACCACGTCGAGTGGCTGCACGGCCGCTATTTCCAATTCGTTGCGGAGCAGAAGGGTTTTCTCGCACCGCCCTCGTTCCAAAAGCGGCACCAGAAGATCGGTTTCGACCCGATCGAGTGGGGAATCTTGAAACGCCGGGTGTTGGAAGGAAACACCGAGGAGATGGACGACTGGAAGATTGGTCATCCGCTGGTCTTTCCCTTCTCGATGCGGGTCGGGGGCGGCGGTATCGAGCAGATGCAGATGCGGGTCCCGATCGACGACACTCACTCCTGGGTGATGTTTTACACCAGCCACCAGCCCCCGGGGCTGGACGAGTTTCCGGAACAGATCTACCCCGAGAGTTATGAGATCCCCTGGCTCGACGCGAGCGGCAATCACATCGTTGACTACATCGAGGGCCAGGACATCATGGCCTGGGTCACGCAGGGCGACATCGCCGATCGCACCGCTGAGCACATCGGCAAATCGGACTCAGGCGTCATCATGCTGCGACGAATGTTCCGCGAGCAGATGGCCCGAGTCGAGGCCGGCGAAGACCCCACGATCTCCTTCATCCGCGAGGCGCAGGAGCGGATCCCGCTCCCGTGCGAAAAGGACAAGTTCGGCGTCAACTGGCTCGACTTCGCGCTTTCGTGGTGCGACATGGGATCGACCCGTTACTCACCCTCCCTCGACATCCTCAAAAAGGTGCACATCGACGCAGCCGCTTTTCGCGGGCAACTTCCCGGCCAGAACGGCGAGCCATCGAACCCGCGAGGAGAAGTGCCCGGGCAGTAGGGCAAGTTCGATGAAGCTCAAACAGCCGACGACGAGCGACTATCCCAACCACATCGTCTCTGAGCCGCCGATCCGGGAACGGCGGCTGAGCGGAGTCCACTGGTGGGATCCCGACCGTCTCAATCATCTCGATGACCTTCCCGCGTTTTGTCCTCGCTGCGGCGTGGGCATCGTCGACAAGGGCGGCATCGCGGTCGAGTACTGGCAGGCCGAGGAGCGGATCTATCACATCTGGTGCCACGAATGCGGGTGGTCGGGGGACATCACCAAGATCCATCGCATGACCAGCCACGAGACCGAGCACTGAACACTTCGCCGGCTCCGACCCGAGCGGTCATCGGCGGAATCGCCACCAACTTTCACGACGAGGGAGCGGGGCCGCAGGTGCTCTTCCTCCATGGCTCGGGGCCCGGAGTGTCTGCTTGGTCGAATTGGCGATTATCGATTCCAGTTCTGGCCGATCGGTTCCGGGTGGTCGCCCCCGACCAACTCGGCTTCGGTGCGACCGCAGCGCCGGCTGATCGTTCGTACTCCCGCGATCGCTGGGTCTCTCATGTCGTCGGGCTGCTTGACCACCTCGAGATCGAGCGCACCCACGTAGTCGGCAACTCGTTTGGCGGCGCCATCGCTCTCCGGCTCGCCATCGAGCATCCAAAGCGGGTAGAGCGGTTGGTCTTGATGGGATCGGTCGGGGTGACCTTCGACATCACCCCCGGTCTCGACCAAGCCTGGGGATACACGCCTTCAATCGAGAATATGCGGGCCATGCTCGATTCGTTTGCCTTTGATCGTTCGCTCGTTACCGAGGAACTCGCGCAGATGCGGTACGAAGCGAGCATTCAGCTCGGGGTCCAGGAAGCATTCGCGGCCATGTTCCCGGCGCCACGGCAAAGGTGGATCGACGCCCTCGCAAGCGAAGACGACGAGATCAAGAGAATCGAAGCGGAGACCCTGATCATTCACGGCCGTGACGACCAGATCATTCCCCTCTCCAACTCGATGCGGCTGCTTGACCTGATCAACCACAGTCAGCTGCACGTGTTTGGCCGCAGCGGACATTGGGTGCAGATCGAGCACGCCGAAGAGTTCGCGCGGCTGGTCGGAGACTTTCTCTCGTGACCAAGCTGATGCTCGATTTCGGTGGCGTCGTCATCCGCACGCCCTTTGAGATGGTCCACAAACTCGACCCCGTCCCGGGCTGGTACGGCCCCTTCGATCCAGAGGCTGATGAGCTCTGGCAAGCGATGCAACGCGGCGAGATCACCGAACGGGACTATTGGCTGGGCTGCGCCAGGGAGTACTTTGCGGGGGACGACCCGTTGCGCGACCTTTTTCGAACGCTGCTCGATTACCCGGAAGAGGAGGTTGTTCGCCCTGAGATGGCTCGCTTCCTGGCGACTGTCGAGAAGCCAGGGGTAATCACCAATGACCTCTCTCGCTTCCATCCGCCCGACTGGATCCAAGCCATCACTATCACCGCGATTTTCGATCCGTTGATCGACTTGTCTCACGCCGAGTTTCTCAAGCCCGATCCCCGTGCGTTCGAGTACGCGCTCGCCGAACTGGCCTTGCCGGCCGACGAAGTCCTCTTCGTCGACGATCAGCCGTTCAATCTGCGGGGGGCCGAAGCGGTCGGGATGCAAACGGAGTGGTTTGATGTCACCGACGTCGACGGGTCGATCGTCCGGATCAAGAAGGCGATGGATGACGGATGAATCTGCGGTAGTGGTGGGAGCGACCGGGGCGATGGGCTCGGTGATCACCCGCGAGCTGGTCAAGCGGGGGTTGCGAGTCGTAGCCGTGGCGCGGTCCGGGGATCAACTTGCTGAGTTGTCGGCGGGATCCGAATCGATCGTGCCCTGCGTGGCCGACATCGCCGACAACGCGGCGATCGAGATCATTAGGTCCCATCTCGACGGCCCGGTGCGGATGGCTGTGTTTGCGGCCGGCCTGCCGGTGAAAGGCTCGGTCGACACCACGGACCCCGACGACCTGGTGCTCGGGGCCAACGTCAAGTTGGCCGGGCTCGTGCGGCTCTTGCATGCCGTTCGCGACAACTTTGTGAAAGGCTCGCGGTTCGTCACCTTCGCCGGGACGTTGGGGATCGAACCCAAACCGCATGAGGCCGGGCCGGGAGCGATCAACGCCGGCGTCTTCAACCTGATGCGCCAGATCTCGCTGCTCTACGGGCCGAAAGGTGTCACCGTTCACACCATCGCCCCCGGCCCCTCCGACACGCCGCGCCTCCGTCGCATCCTGACCAACGTCGCCGCCGAGCGCGGGGTCGACTTCGACGAGGTCTACGCCGAGTACGTCCGCGAGAACTCGCTCGGCCGTCTTGGCACGGTTGACGAGATCGCCTGGGCCGTCATGCTCCTCCTCGAACCGCAAGCCGACCTGATGCACGGCGGCGTCCTCCATCTCGACGCCGGCGCTCTCCGCGGTACGACCTGACCCCCTCCTGGGGTTTTCGCGCGCGAAAACACAGAGACGGGATCGGGTACTGTCGAAAAGAGCGATCGAGGAGGATGAATGTTCCCGACTAGCGACGACAAGGTTCCGGGCAAGGGGCTCGGTGTGGTCACGATCCTCTTCATCACCATCAACGCGCTGGTGTTTTTGTTCCTGCAAGGCACCGGTTCCAACGAATCGTTCACCTACGGATACGCGACGGTTCCCCTAGAAATCACGAGTGGTGAAGACCTCACGAGTCCACAGGTCATCGAGACTGCGGATGGTCCAGTCGAAGTGCCGCAAGCGCCGGGTCCCAACCCGATCTTTCTCACCCTGATCACCAGCATGTTCATGCATGCCGGATGGCTGCATCTGATCGGCAACATGCTGTTCCTGTGGGTGTTCGGCGACAATGTCGAACACACAATCAGCCGCGGTTTGTACGTCATCTTCTACCTGCTGGCCGGGATCGTCGGCGCTCTCGCCCAGATCCTGATCAACTCCGATTCTCCGATCCCGAGCCTTGGCGCGTCGGGCGCCGTGTCGGGTGTGCTCGGTGCCTACTTGGTCCTCTTCCCCCGCAACCGCGTGCGAGTTTTCATGGGGCGGACGATGGCAACCGTGCCAGCCATGGTGATGATCGGCATGTGGGCTGTGTTCCAATTCATCAATGGGATCGGGGCTTTCGCCGTCGCCGAGGAGACCACCGGCGGAGTTGCTTACATGGCCCACATCGGCGGATTCGTCGTCGGGCTGGTGGCGGGCGCAATCGCCCGGTCGGCCGGAGCGGTCAAAACGACTACCTAGAAACCTCCATTCGAGTGAATTGAACAAATCGCCTAGGCCGGTCGTCTCACATGCAGCGATACCAGCGGAGCCGGCATCGGCAGGACAATCAATGGACGAACCCGACCCTGGACTGATCAGGGCGGCAGCAAAGGGCGACCATGACGCATTCGCGCAACTGGTGCGCGCTCACCAAACGATGGTTTGGCACTTCCTCTGCAGGCTCCTCGATGACCGGAGCCTGGCCGAGGACGTCACCCAGGAAACATTCATCAGGGTCTACATGAAACTTCCGACGTTTTCCTATCGCTCTGGCCGGCGGGCTCTCCGGCCGCGTCAAAGAACGAAACCCGCGCCACTGGAAAGGTTATGCAGATGACTACCCGGCCGGGATTGATCAATTCGACCGAAAGCTCGTCGGCCCCTGTGGTCACGGTCGATTGAGTTCCATCGGTGGCGGCGGAGGTGGTCTCGTTGGCCACCGCGGTCACGGTCTCTGGAGGTGCATCGGTTGCGAGCGTGTCCGCCACCGACGTGCTCGTCGAGGTTTGGGGAGCGGCGCACGCTGCCACCAAAGTGAGCAGCGCGATAAAGCGCAATCGCCGGTTATTTTCCGAGCTTCTCACTTATGGAGTCTACGGACGGCCGTGCGCGAAAAACAGACTCTGTGATAGCGTTTCTGCCAGACCAAATTTTGGGAGGGGACGTGATCGTCGGCCACGACTTAGGGTTCGTGTTCGTCAAGACAAGCAAGACCGCCGGGACGAGCCTTGAGATCGGGCTCTCGAAGTTCTTGGGGCCGGGCGATGTCATCAGCACGATACGTCCCGAGGACGAGGAGATTCGGCGGTCGCTCGGGTACCGAGGGCCGCAGAACAACATGTCACCGTTTTGGGAGTACCGGCCGGCCGACGTTGCGCGCCTCGTGACAAGGCGAGAACGTCGCGAGCGGTTCGGGAGCCACACGTCGGCCCATGAAGCGCGACGGGCCCTCGGCAAGGAAAAGTGGGAGAACTACTTCACGTTCTGCTTCGAGCGGAACCCCTTCGACCGCGTGATCTCGCAATATTATTGGTGGCAGGGTAAAGGGCAGGGGACTGCCTCGATCGAGCAGTTCATCAGCCGTGGCAGCGGTCTCGCGTCGCTCAAAGGACGCGGCTCTGGTCTCTACATGGAAGACGGCAAAGTGATCGTTGACCAGGTCTACCGGTACGAAGACCTCGATGAGGCCCTGGTCGACATTGCCGGGCGGCTGAAGCTGAAGGAACCCTTGATTCTCCCTAGATCGAAGTCGACCACTCGAACCGACCGCCGTCCATACCAGGAGGTGCTCACGCCTGCCCAACAGGACCGCGTCCGAAGCGTCTTCGCCAAAGAGCTGGAGATGTTTGGGTACGAGTGATCGTCGCCCGGTGTAGTGAGGGGATTTGGAACCGGTGCCAGTCTTATGCATGTCACGCGCATACTCCGGCGGTGCTGCGTTGCCAACTCTTAACGGATTCCCCGTCTATTCGGTAGGGGAACCTTCGTCGGCGTCGTCCAGCCAGAGCTCGCTGCCGTTGCGCCGATACCCAGTGTCGATCGCAGTCACCGGCAGGTCCGCTCGGGACAACTTTGTGCCGAACGGTCCGTCGGGGAGCACGCCGCGGGGATTCCAGAAACGGTGTTAGTCCACCGCAGGTAGGTCCCATAGAGGAGCCAGTCTTCGGGCTCCGCGGAAAGTCGATGGGAGAGCCCGGATCGGCCTCGCACGGCTCGGCGCCAGCCGGATCGCGGCTGGGCCTCAGGCGAGGGGTTAGGAAAGCCAAGGCGGCGGCCAGACCAAATCGGTTTCCGCCGCATAAGGTGGCAGTGATGAACATCGAATTTGTCCGATTCGGCGAGATCAAAGTTGACAGTGACAGCTTTGACCACGACATCATTTTGGAGAACGGTAAGCCGCGTCGACGAGATAAGGGTCCATCCAAGCGACATCGGGCTTCGACAGGACATACTCCTTTGTCGACGGATGAGGACATACCTTGGTCCGCGCCGAGGCTCGTGATCGGCACAGGCGCCGACGGTCGCTTGCCCGTCCTGGAATCCGTACGCGAGGAAGCAGCTGCACGCAGAGTTGAGCTGGTGGAGCTTCCCACCGCTGAAGCCTGCGAGCTCCTGCGTGCTGCGAAGAAGGGCTCCACCAATGCCATCCTCCACGTCACCTGTTGAGTAGAAGCCGTATAGGCAATGCCCAGGAGATGTGGAGGTGAGGGGATTTGAACCCCTGGCTTCCTCCGCGAGGGATGAAGCCTGTCCGCCGCGAGATAACGAAAATGACCTGTCAGGATTGACGAATCGGGACCACGGCCGCTGTATTGCCGATGGTTTGGGCCGCGCTTGGGCCGCGCGATCCGCCACCAAGCCCCGAAATCGCGTCGCTGGCCACCCCCTCTAAAAGCCCGCCGTAGACGTCCATCGTCACCCTGATCGAGCTGTGACCCAACCGGTCCGAGATCACCTTGGGATGCACCCCGGCGGCGATGAGCAAGCGGCGTGGGTGTGGCGGAGGTCGTGCAGACGCATCGGCTCCCCCACCGAATCCCGCACCGCGCGGTTCCAGCCGCGCCGACGGACCGAATGGGTTGTGATGGGCTTGCCGTCGGAATGTAGGACAAAGCCGGCTGAAGGAAACTGGTCACGGTGAGCAACGAGCTCCGCCGCGAGCACATCGGGGATCGTCACCGTCCGTCTAGAGGTCTTTGTTTTCGGGCTCTTGAGTGACCCGTCGCGCCGCAGCGTGGAAGCGACCTGCAGCCGGCTTCGTTCCAGGTCCAACTCGCGCCACCGCAAAGCTAAGCCCTCTCCCGGCCGCAGCCCGGCGAACGCCCCAAGCAGCACGAACGGGCGCATGTAGAGCGCCATCGCATCCGCGAGCGCCCACACCTCGCCCTCCTCGAGATACCGGTGCTCCGGTGCCTCGAGCCTGGGGAGGCGGATACCGACGGCAGGATTGCGGATCACCTTCGATCGGGCCATGGCCAGCTTGAACCCCTCCCCTACCACCTCGAAGGCTTTGCGGACCGTTGCCGGCGAACGCGCCTTGGACAGGTCGCTCACCCACTCTTGCAACAGCTCGGCGGTGATCCGGTTTATCGGCCACTGCCCAATCGACGGATCGACGTGGGTCCGGATCAGCGAGTCTCGATTGGCCAACGTCGACGCCTCGACGTCGATCTTTGTCGCCTCGACGACCCGCAACCACTCCGACAAGATCACATCTCCCGATCGAGGGTCTACCCACTCCCCCCGCCGCTGGTCGGTCCGCTGCCCCTGGACCCAGGCTTCAGCGTCGACCTTGCGGGCAAAGCTTCTCGAGATCGTTCTGCCATCAGGAGTCCGTACACGGCCACGCCAAGGCTTTGGGCGTTCGGGGCGGTGCTGGACGCTCAACAGGGACCGTACTCCGATTCCAAGGCCGGCCGCACGATATCTGCAACTTCGGACGCGACTGCCGATGCAGCGGCATCGAGTCCGGCGATAACTGAGACGACGCTTCTGCCGACACTGGAGAATCGCGGCGCCGACACCGTTGGTCGCGTCTATCGCGGCCAATCGGTCATCTGTGGCCGCTTCGACCGTGGGGAAGATCTCCACTCGAAGGTCGGTCGGATGGGAGGTGGAGGCCGCCACCAGGGTTTCCCGAAGCTGGGAGGGCTCCGTGTCGAGGACCAGGCCGCCGGCGACGAGGCTGTCGAGCACGGCTTGGGCGCTCATACTGCTGACTGAGCTTGGCTCGTCGTTGGCGCCGTCGTGACTGCTTCGATCGTAGGCGAGGTGGTGGTCGCGGTTGCCTGGCAAGCTGCCAAGGCAACAAGCATCAAAATCGTTGACCGTCGCATTCCAACTCCCTCCGCTCCTTGTCATCTAGCCAACGCAGCCGAACCTCGAGCAGCTCCGGGTCCACTTCCAGAGCCTCCGCAACTTCGAAGATGCTGTCTGCACCGCGCAAGGCCGCTTTGAGTTCTTGTAGGTCTACAAGGCGAACCGCGGCCCAGCGATGGGCACGGAGCTCTAATCGGTCAAGCTCAACCCGGGAATTCGGGCGATGGTGGCCGAGGTGGTAGTGGGCGAGGACGGTTCGACTCTGCGTCTCGGTGAGATGGTCGGCGAGCACAATGCCCTCAAGGTCCGGGAAATAGACGCCCTTGACGGACAATGGCATCACCGCCACCGTCACTGGCCCCAGCTCCGCAAACGGGTCCCAACCCACAGTGTCTGACCGAAGAGGCGAACGGTGACAGAAACGATCAACGGTTGGCGTCTCGCTGGCGTATGAAATCGAGAAGCTGGCGAGCCTCCTGTTCCTGTTCGGATGTAAGCGGCGCACCGTCGTATTTCAGCGAATGTCCCGTCAACTCCGGTCTTTCGTCTTTAAACAACTTGGGAACTATCCCCTTGACGTAGGTACCTGCTTGGGCCATAATTGGGCTGATGGTTGATGAACCCCCACCAGAAGGCCAGGCACTTCCCGATTTCAATATCATCATCGAGCCTCAACAGATGGCCGGGGTGTGGGCCAACTTCGCCAAGGTCTATCACAGCCTCTACGAATTCACTCTCGACTTTGTGCGTCTCGACTTCAGCACTAAGCAGGGGATCGTGGTAGCCAGAGTGTCAGTATCTCCCCTGTTCGTGATGCAGCTAATTGAAGCTTTGCAAGACAACTGGACACGCTACGCTGACAAGGCGATGCCACCGGAGGTGCATGGTGAACACGAACAACCCCAAGGTTGAACGGCTGGCGATCTCGGTACTGCCGCCGTCTGATCCCGCGGTTACCACGACCACCCTCGACAAACCCATAAGTGAGGAAGCCCGCACGGTCGTTGCTGCGGCCATGGCTAAGGAGATTCCGTTCACCAAGCAGCGGTTCCTGACCGACCTCAAGAAGGTTTCCAAGCGTCGACCTTAGGTCCGCTAGCCGAGTTCTAACTGCTCCCCTTGGCCTTTGATGGCACGGGGGGCTTCTGCGTAGGTGCCGTGGATCGGTGGAAGGCTGGCGATCATGCCTCTGAGCATGTCCTCGACGGTCAGAATCTGTATACGTGGAAACTGCTGGCCAGTGCCAGGCCAGGTGTAGAAACCGTCTTTCGTGGCGGTGTCGTACATACCTTGGCTCGGCTTGGTTCGGGTGATTAGAACTCCCATCTCGGCCTTGTCCCGATGGACGGCGCCAGTCAGGTCACGGACCATCGCAGGGTTGAGGCCTGCGC
>JBPCQV010000223.1:0-20349 GCA_050997725.1 Acidimicrobiia bacterium | reverse complement strand
GCGAGACCCGCGGCACCTCACCGCCGGTGTATTTGCGGACCGCGGCCAGTTGGTCGATCGGCACATAGAGGCGGTCCTCCCCGGCATAGGCAATGACGAGATAGTCACGCTCGATCCCGGCCATCGTACGGGAGACCAAGCCCTCAAACCGGCCGATTCCGTGGCGCGAATGCACCACGAAGTCGCCTGCCGCTAGATCGGCATAGTTGACCCCGGCTTCCGCGCGCCGCCGGCCGCTGGTGCGGTGCGCCCGTCTCCGGCCGGCAATCTCCTGCTCACCGAGGACCGCCACCCTTTGCGATGGGGCAACAAAGCCACGATGGATGCCGGTGGCGATGACCGGCACCGACACTCCTTCGTCGCGCAGCACCTGCCCGACGCGATCTGCCGCCGGCTGTCCGTCCATGGCGATGACCACTTCCATCTTCTCGCGCTGCAAGCGATCGATCGCCAGGGCCACTGAACGAGGATCACCCGGTGTCGCCTCGAGCCCGCGGATGGCGAGGACCGGATCGTCGGGGTTGGTCGGAATCGACGGCATCTCGAGGAAATCGCCATCGAGGTCGAGAAACAGCGAAGGGTGGGTGCCTTCGGCGATTCCCCACGAAGAGGACAGGGCCGAGGCCAGATCGTCTTCCTCTTTCACCAGTTCGCTCGCCCGTTCCCGGCTCTTGACCGGGTCGATCAGCACCAAGCGCGATTCGGTGGCGATGTCGAGCAGCGACTGCGGCTCGGCCACCCACGGCATCCACGACTCCATCCCGGCGAAGATCTGACCCTCAGCCAATCGATCCCAGGTGGACGCGGCGGCCGGCATCGTCCTGACCAGCTCTTTGGCCTGAGCTCGCACGAATTCGACCGGACGAAACTCCCTAGCGGGATAGGCCCGCAACTCCTCCACGGCATCGGCGGATCGTTGGCTGGAGATCGAGAAGTGGCGCAGATCTTCGACGGTGTCGCCGAACAGGTCGATGCGGATCGGCTCCTCGCCCTGGGCGGGGAAGACGTCGATGATCCCACCCCGCAATGCGAACTCGCCACGTGCTTCCACCCGATCGGTGCGCTCGTAGCCGAGATCGGCGAGGGCCCGGGCCAGCTCGGGGACCGAAACCTCTTCGCCTTTTTTGACCACCACCGGCCAGGGGTTGGAGGGGCTGAGACGCTGCACTGCCGCCCGTACCGATGCCACGATCACCCCCGGCGCTTTTTCTTGGACCAACGAAAGCCCTTCGCAACGGCGGGCCATCGTCGCCAAATTGGGCGAGACATGCTCGAACGGCAGCGTCTCCCAGGCCGGGATCAGATGGGCGGGGGTAAAGAGGGACACGTCGTCGGCCAACTCCTCCGCGTCCCGTTCGGAGGGGACTACCGCCACTACTGAAGACTCTTGGGCGAGCGCCGCTAGGACGAACGAACGCGCCCCGGCGCTGACCGCCCACCTTCGGGTGGGGAGGGACTGACCGCGCCAGCGATCAACGAGATGGGAAAGAGGTGCCCCAATCATTCTTGCGTAAAAACCCTAGGGAAAAAGGGCGCCAGGTTACGCAAGAATGAAGGAAGGGTTTGACTGTGCCAATCTGATCCCGGCATGCAAGAAGGATCGAAGAGGGCGATCGTCGCCGCGTTCTTTGCCAACCTGGGGATCGCGATCGCCAAGCTGGTCGGGTTTTTCTTCACCGGGTCGGCCGGGCTTCTGGCCGAGGCCGGTCACTCCATGGCCGATACCAGCAACCAGGCGCTGTTGCTCCTGGGCGGTCGCCGGGCGGCGCGGGTAGCCGACGAGGACCATCCGTTCGGCTTTGGACGCGAGCGCTACTTCTGGGCGTTCGTAGTCGCGCTCGTCCTCTTCAGCATGGGCGGGCTGTTCGCGCTCTACGAGGGGATCCAGAAGCTGATCGACCCCCACGAGACGGAGAACCTCCCGATCGCGATTGGGATTCTGGTGGTGGCGATCGGACTGGAGACGTTCTCGCTGCGCACCGCGGTCCGCGAGGCCAACCATGTCAAGCCCAAGGAGATGGGCTGGTGGGAGTTCGTGCGCACCTCCAAGTCGCCCGAGCTGCCCGTGGTGTTGTTAGAGGACATCGGAGCCGAGATCGGGCTCTTTCTTGCCTTGGCAGGCGTGGGGTTGGCAGCGATCACCCACGACCCCCGATGGGATGCGATCGGCTCCATCGCGATCGGGATTCTTTTGATCGTGATCGGGATCGTGCTCGCCATCGAAACCAAAGGGCTCCTCGTCGGGGAGCGCGCAGGGACGGCTGCCGAGGAAGCCATCCGGGCTGCGATCACAGATCATCCGACCGTCCGCAAATTGATTCACCTGCGCACCCAGCACATCGGCCCAGATGTGGTCCTCGTCGGGGCCAAGATCGAGTTCGTCAACGAGTTCGACACCGCCCGGCTTGCCGAGGCAGTCAACGCCGTGGAGAAATCGATCAGGGATGCCGAACCAATGGCCCGCTGGGTCTACCTCGAACCGGATCTGATGCGGTCGGCCGGAGGCACATAGCTTCCGTGGGCTTGAGCCACCAGCCGATCGGGGGTGCCGTCAACCCACAGATCGATTTGCCCGTAGATACGCGATCGCCCGACCTTCAAGAGCTCGGCGCGGGCGAGAACATCGCCGCCAATGGCGGGGCGTAGAAACGCGATCGACAGATCCGAGGTCACTGCCATGGGTTCCAAGCCGAGGACCGTGAAGCAGGCAAACCAAAGCGCCAGGTCGGCCAACCCGAAAAGCGTCGGGCCGGGCACGTATCCCCCCGGACGGAGAGCGTCGGCTCGATACGTCCACCGGGCCAAAGCCGACTCGTCCCCGAACTCCTCGCAGCGATACCCGTTCTCATAGGCCGTAGGAAATCCCTCGGCGACCAGCCGGTTGACATCCTCAACGGAGAAGGTCATAGCTTCCCCTCCAGACGGGCCCAGTCGAACAGGCGACGCAGGGTCATGTCGGCGGGGCTGTAGGCAAGTCCGAGCTCGCGGGTGGCCCGCGAGCCGTCGTAGACATGGCCGTAAAGAATCGTCCTCACCGACTCCGAGCAGATTGGCGCATCTTTTCTGAGCACCCTGAAGACGCCTCCGCCGATCGCACCCATGAGCCTGACCACCAGCGGGGGAAGGTAGCGGACGCCGAGCTCACGTCCGACAACTCCTTCGATGATGCGCACTGCCTCAGATAACGACATTGAGAACGAGTTGAGGACATAGCGCTCGCCGCTGACGCCTTTGCGGGCGGCCAGCAGGTGACCACGCGCACAGTCGTCGATGTCAACAATCGAGATCCGGGTCTCGACCAAAGTTCGCAACCGGCCGCTCATCACCCCCAGCAACAACTTGCCGGTGCCGCCTGCTCGCCCGGGGCCCTGCACCGAGGAAGGACTGACGACTACGACGTCCTGTCGGTCGGAAACCGAAAGCACCGCCTGCTCGCCAATCCATTTCGTGCGGGCGTACTCGCTGTTCCAACGGTGATGCGGGCGGGTGGTCTCGTCACCTATCTCACCTTCGGCTTCGCCGAGGGCAGCAGCCGAGGACGTGTGCACCAGCCTGGCCTCACCCGCCGCTTGGGTAACGAGGCGGGTGCCTTCGACATTGACCCGCAACATCGTCTCCGGGCGCCGGCTACAGAGCTGATTAACCCCGGCCAGGTGATAGACGGTCTCCACCCCCGCAAAACAGCGTTTTAAAGACTCAAGATCGAGAACATCACCTTTGACCGGTTCGACCTCAGCCGGTAGGGCGCGGCTCGAACGCACCAACGCGCGGACGTGCTGCCCGTCGGCCTGCAGATGTCTCAAGACCGCCCCGCCGACGACGCCCGTCGCCCCGGTGATGGCGACGGTCACGAACTCATCATCATTGGCGACCGGATGGCACTCGGCTCTCCGCCACGATCCGCGAGAACGCTGAGAAGTATCCCCATGCCGAGGCGATGGTGATGATCGCGGCGATCCACATCACCCATTGGTCGAGGTACATCGGCCCCCATTTGTCGGGCAACCGCATGAATGCCAGGAAGATGGCCGCATATTGCGCGGTTGCTTTGATCTTCCCCCAGGTCGACGGCTTGACCAGGCCACCCCCCAACGCCACCAAACCGCGCAGGCCCAGCACCGCAAATTCGCGCATCATGATCACCATCGCCGCCCAGATCGAGACTCGACCGATCGAGGTGAGGGCCAGCAGGGCGCCAGTCACCAAGAGCTTGTCGGCAGTGGTGTCGAGAAATGCCCCGAGGACCGATTCCACATGCCATTTGCGAGCCAGATACCCATCGAGAAAGTCTGTGACGGCCGCCGCCGCGAACAACGTGGCGGCGTAGCCGAGCGCATGCTCGACGCGGTCTGAAGACCTGGTGAGAACCATGATGATGGGCACGACCATCACCCGGGCCACCGCTAGCCAATCCGGGAACGAGATGGTGTCTCCTTAACGACGGTCGCCGGGCGGCGATCATACTCAGGGCTGCTTAACCTTTCCGCCCCGTGCCCCAAGAAAGCTGGACTCATCGCGAGCACCGTGCTCGCCTCGCACAAAACTCACCTTTCGATGTGGCCGTGATCGGCGGAGGGGTGATCGGCTGCGGGGTCGCCCTCGACCTTCAGACCCGTGGACTGAGCACCGTTCTCCTCGAACAGACCGATTTCGCCGCCGGCACCTCGAGCCGTTCGACCAAGCTCTTCCACGGCGGCATCCGCTATCTGCCTCAGTTCCGGTTCCATCTGGTTTCGGAAGGTCTGCGCGAGCAACGCGTCCTCGCCCGGGTCGCCGACTACCTCTTCGAGCCGCTCGAGTTCGTCGTCCCCGTCTATGACCAACTCGGCTTGGCGGATGCGCCCGCCTGGGCAGCCACCGGCCGCCGCGCCTCGTTGGTCCTGGGGGCCGGGCTCACGCTGTATGACCTCCTCGGTGGGATTGGTCGGCCCGGGGAACGGAACCGCCGGCTGTCCAAGGCGGAGGTGACCAAGATCGCGCCGCGCCTTCGGACCGAGGGGCTACGCGGAGGATTCGTCTACTCCGACGCCCAAACCGACGATGCCCGGCTAGTCATCGCTCTCGCCCGCACTGCTGTCGACCACGGCTCCGTGGCAGTGAACCGTGCCCGGGCCACCACCGTCACCCGCGCCGGCAACGGCTTTGAGATTCAGGTGACCGATCAACGAGTCCGAGCGCGATCCGTGGTGGCGGCGACCGGTGCGTTCGCCGCCCCGGGCTCCTCGCCATCCTCGTTGCTCCTTTCCAAAGGCGCCCATGTGATCGTCGCCAAAGATGAGGTTGGTTTGGTTAACCACGCCATCGTCTTGCCGAAGACCGACGACGGCCGCGTCTTGTTCATCATCCCCTGGGCCGGCCATGCCCTGATCGGCACAACGGATACCAAGTACACCGGATCCCCCCTGCACCCGGTCGTGGACCAAGCGGACGTTGAGTATCTGCTCGAGCACGTCGCCCGGTTTCTCGAGGTCGGGCCGCTCCAGGCGTTGTCAACTTTCGCCGGGCTGCGCGCCCTGGCCGACACCGAAGCCGAGAACACGGCGAGGGCATCGCGTGAGCACGCTGTGCGGGAGGCCGAGCCAGGATACTTTCAAGTAGCGGGAGGAAAGCTGACTACCTATCGCCGGATCGCTGCCAACGTGGCCGACCGGGTTGCCCGCCATCTCTCCCACGCCGGCAAAAGCCGAACCCTGCGGGTGCCCTTGGCCGGGGCGGGAGGCGGCGGGCCGGATGGCGACGCGCTCCGGAACCGCTACGGGACTCGCGCAGATGTCGTCCAGGAGACGATGGCAACGGTGGCCGGCGGTGACCGGCTTCTGGCCGATGGTCGCACCTTTCTGGGCGAGGTTGCCTATACGGTCGAGCATGAGTCGGCCACGACGATTGCCGACTTCACCCTCCGCCGATCCCGAGTGGCGCTCCTCTCAAGTGACCATGCTCGATCCGATGCACCTGCGCTCGCCCAGGTGATGGGAGATGCTCTTGGCTGGTCAGTCGCGGAACGAGCCAATCAACTCGACCTCTACGAAGCCGAGCTCACTGCCGAAGGTCTCTGACCTTTTCGCGACCAAGAAGGGTCCAGCCAGAGACCGGTTTGGTCGCGAGAACGGGGGAAAGGTCGATTAGGCGAAGCCGCAGGATTAACAGCGAGAACGTGGTGACCGCCATCACCGTGCCGAGCACGAGACCGGGGTCGCTGATACCGGTGGGACTGAAATCGTTGACGTGGGCAAATCCCAGCCAGCTCATCAGTCCTGCCAACAGAGTGAGGACATCGATGGCAGTCCTATCGCGCTCGCTTGTCTCCCGCGGGTCCGGCCGAGCGACGAGCAACAATGATGGAGTCGGCCGCTGCTTCGCCAAGACGCTATCGAACCCGATCACCGCACCGGCTCCCATCACAAACAACACGGTCTGGATCACGATATAGAAGGCCGAGGGATTGATCTCGCCCGCGAGCATGAAGTTGACGTTCAACACGATGCCGATCAGAAAAGCGAGATTGGTATCTGTGCCGGAGATGATTGCCAGGCCGATCACCAGTTGCAAAAGCATCACCAGCCATCCGATAACCGGTCCCGCCGGGCTCATCACCGCGTCGATGAGCCAGTCATACTGGGGAATCGTCACCGCGCCATTGACGGTCTGGTCACCGAGAAAATCCCTCACCGCCCGCCCGCCGAGCCACGCCGGGTCGGTGAACTTCTCGGCAAACGATCGCAGCCAACCGACCCCGATAAAGATCCGCAGGGGAAAGAGAAATGCGGCCGGCCGATGGATCTCGCGTAGGAGCCAGTGAAAGAGGGCGAGCTGCCGCGCCTCGACTTTCGCCTCTTGAGTCGCGCGCAGATCGATAACGGAATCAACCGGGCGGGTAGCTAGCGCCAACTTTTTCTCCTCCCCCTCACCAGCAGGGCCAAACCGACGAACTACGTCATCGGCACGGCCTTAGGTGCCCTAAACCCCGTTTTGGCTCCTCAAACCCAGCCGAGGGTCCGCTCGACCGCCGCGCTCCATTTGCGGAGGAGGAGCCGCCGACGCTCGGCATCGAGCGCCGGAAGGAATCGAGCGTCCTCGGCCCAATTGGCGCGAAGGTCATCAAGCGAACCCCACACCCCTTCCGCCAGACCGGCGCCATAGGCGGCGCCGAGAGCGGTGGTCTCGGCCACCACCGGGCGAATCACCGGCACCTCCAGGATGTCGGCTTGGAATTGCATGAGTAGATCGTTCTCGACCATGCCGCCATCGACTCGCAGCTCGCTCAGGTCGACCCCCGAATCGGCTCGCATCGCATCGAGCACCTCGCGGGTTTGAAAGGCCGTAGATTCGAGCGCCGCCCGCGCCAGATGGGCTTTGGTGGCGAAACGGGTCAGGCCAACAATCGCTCCTCGGGCGTCGGCCCGCCAATGCGGGGCGAACAAGCCGCTGAAGGCGGGAACGAAGTAGACATCGCCGTTGTCTTCGACCGATTTGGCCAGCTCCTCGACTTCGGCCGACGACTCGATCAGGCCGAGGTTGTCGCGCAACCATTGCACTAGAGACCCGGTGACGGCAATCGACCCTTCGAGGGCGTAGACGAGCGGCTCGTCGCCGATCCGATAGGCGACGGTGGTGAGAAGGCCGTGAGTCGAGGGAACTGCTTGCGTGCCGGTGTTGAGCAACATGAAGCAACCGGTGCCGTAGGTGTTCTTGGCCATGCCGGGCTCGAAACACGTTTGGCCGAACAGCGCCGCTTGCTGGTCACCCAGCACTCCGCTGATCGGAGCCCCGGCCAGCAACCCAACCCCCACCGCCACCCGACCCGACGAAGCAACGATCTCCGGCAGAGCGCGACGGGGAACACCGAATTCGTCGCAAAGCTTCTCGCTCCACTCACCGGTGGACAGGTCGAGAAGCATCGTCCGTGACGCGTTCGTCGCATCGGTGACATGACCGCCGTCGGTGAAGTTGTAGAGGATCCATGAATCGATCGTGCCGAAGCAGAGTCGGTTGGCTTTGGCGGCGTCCGCCACCTCAGGCACGTTCTCGAGCAGCCATCGAAGCTTGGGTCCCGAAAAATAGGTGGCGAGCGGAAGGCCGGTCTGGGCCCGGAATCGATCGATGCCCTCCTCCGCGGCCAGCCGCTCGCATAGGTCGGCTGTGCGAGTGTCCTGCCACACGATCGCGTTGTGGAGAGGTTGACCGGATCGGCGGTCCCACACCACGGTCGTCTCTCGCTGATTGGTGACGCCCACCGCGGCCAGGTCCGACGCTTTCAATCCCGTCTTCTCAAAAACGGCAGCAATCACCGCGTTTGCCTTCTCGACGATCTCGATCGGGTCGTGCTCGACCCACCCGGGCCGCGGAAAAAGCTGACGGTGCTCGGCCTGGCTCGAGGCGACGACTCGGCCCTGGTCATCAAAGATGATGAAGCGCGTGCTGGTGGTGCCTTGGTCGATCGCTCCGACCAATTTCGTCACGCCGGCGGGGACTCCTGATGGGCGAACACGTCGAAGTGGTTGCCGTCGGGATCGGTCAGAGTTGCGTATCGCATCGACCAGGGGGCGTCAAACGGAGCCACGACGCCTGCTCCACCAATACTGGTCAAGGCGAGATAGATCCGATCCACCTCGGCCGGAGACTCGCAGAGAAACGCGAGCGCCGTCCGTTGACCGCCGCCCTTTGGTTCCGACCACTCCGAGAAAGACTTCAACATGTCTTCGGTGTCGAGCATCACCCGAATCCCGCCGGGGGTCTCGGCTTCGACATGACCCTCGTGCTCCGAGTTGGCTGGAAAGTCAAGCCCGAGGTGCCGGTAGAAGTCGACGGAATCAGCCATCGACGAAACGACGATTCCGATCGCGTCCAGACGTGGCATGACTGGATTGTGCCAGCTCAGATTCGCCGGTGCGCGGCCATCTCCTGGGCGCGAGCGCGATCGGTCAGCCAGCGTTCGACAACGTCAGCAGCGTCTTGGACCAGCAAGTCCGCCTCTTCCCTTTCGCTCTTGTTCAAGGATCGAAGCACATGGTTGGCAGCCTGTCGACTGCCCGGGGGCCTTCCTACCCCAATCTTGAGGCGAGCAAATTCGCGATGACCGAGGTGAGCCTCGATCGATCGGATTCCGTTGTTGCCACCACTCCCGCCGCCGATCTGAATCCGCAGCCGGCCGAAATCGAGATCGATGTCGTCGTGGACCACCAGAAGCTCGCCTGACTCAATCTTGTAGTAAGAGAGGACGGCGCGCACCGCCCGACCCGATTCGTTCATGAACGTCAGAGGAGTGACCAAGAGCATCTCTGGCGATTGCACCCGGGCGATCTCAGCTCGGACCCGCAAGGGTCCGCGCTTCAGGGTCTGTTGGTGACGTCGAGCGAGAGCGGAAACCACCTCGGAACCGAGGTTGTGGCGGGTGCCCTGATACTGCGCTCCGGGATTGCGGAGCCCACAGATGACCGGCACCTACGTCTCGCTGGGCTCGCGCTCCGTTGGCTCGGTTCCAGGCTCGGCGCCTTCGGCTGCCTCGCCCTCTTCGACGCCTTCCTCGGCCTCAGGCTCGGGCTCCGCCGCCAGCACCGCTACCGAGACGAGCAGCTCCTCAGGGTCATCGAGGATGGTCGCGTTGGCGAAGACCGGAAGGTCGGAGATTCGCAACTGGTCGTTGATGGCAAGGGCGGACACATCGAGCTCGTAGGCGTCCGGGACCTCGGTCGGAAGCGCTTCCACCTGGACACTGTTTCGCGCGGGAACCAGCACTCCACCTTCTTTCACGCCGATGGGGATCCCGACGAAATGGATCGAAACCTCGGCTTCAATCGTTTCAGTCAAGGAAACGCGGACAAAGTCGACGTGCCTGATGAGGGATTTGTAGGGATGCTTGTCGATCAAGCGAATCAAAGTCGGGACTGCCGAGCCCCCGTCCACCTCGAGGTTCACCACCACATTCACTCCGGCGTCCGTGTGGAGCGCCTTCATCAAATCGTGATGATCGACCGCCACATGGGCCGGCTTCTCCCCTTGCCCGTAGACCACCGCGGGCACCTGGCCTTCGAGCCGCAACCGGCGCGACGGACGGGACCCGAGCGGGCGACCGGTATCGGCTTTAAGGGTTACCTGGGCCATGACAAAAAGCTCCTAAAAGGGGAGGCGGAAACGCCGGGCCGGATTATAGAGGGCTCTCCCCCTTCGGAAAGTGGACTTGGGAAGCGAGAGGCCGGTCAGTGCTCGGACCGCCTCGCGGCCAAATTCGGCAGGTGAGGAACGCCTAAAACGTTATGTGGTACCACAGCGCCGGAAGCCGCCGCGCTGATGCCGAATAAGCATTTCAGCGTTCGCCACCTGCCGAATTAGCAGACGGGAGTGTGAGCTCGACCGATCGGAACCCACTGCATCCCCCGGGGTGATCCGAATTTGGCAGCACATCCGTGCCTCCCAGCAAATTTGTTACTAGATCAGCGGATTCCACGGATGTAGTGACGATTTACGCCAGGAGCACGGATGTAGTAACAAATTTCGGATCGGCGCGAGGAACCTCCTACGACGGGAGATCTAGCACTCTCACTGCGGCCCGGGAGGTAGATCCTTGATCCACTCGGTCGTCTTAGCTACCAACGAGTCGACATTCTTCAAACCTCCCAGCGAGTGGCCCGCGGCCAGGTCGACGACGTCGGCGCCGGGAAGCGGGCGAACGTGGCGATCGAAGAGGTCGCTCCGACTCAGAGAATCCCCGTTGCCTTGGAAGAAGAGCATCGGCACCTTCACCTGCCCAAGATGATCGATCCGAAGCTTCTCGGGCTTTCCCGGTGGGTGGAGCGGATAGGCGTAGCAAACGATTCCGAGCATCGGCTCTCCGGCCGCGGCCAGGTAGGTGCCCATCCGGCCGCCCATCGAGCGGCCGGCGAGGACCACTCCCGAAACCTTCTGCGCGAGGACGCCGAGTGCCGCCCGGTGGCAATCGAGGAGTTTTTTCTGTGGATCGGACCGCCACTCTCCCGCCTCGGTGTATGGATAGTGGAAGGTCAGCACGGTGAACCCCTCAGCCGCCAGTCCTTCACATGTGGCGACCATCACCGGATGATCCTGATTGGTCCCGGCGCCGTGAGCGAGCAGCACTCCTCGGTCGCCACTCCCCGACACACGGCCAGTCACTTGACCGCCGCTCCATTTGATCGCCACCACCCAACCGAGCCTACCGATAGCCTCCGCGAGTGCCCACCTTTGCCTCACCGCTCTTCTTGGCGGTTATCGGCGGGGTGATCATCGGCAACCTTCTCCCTCGCGACAGCCGGCTTCGGCCGGGCTTTCGCTTCGCGGCAACTTGGCTGCTTCGAGTCGGCGTCGTGCTGCTCGGTCTCCGAATCTCCCTCTTGGACCTCCTCTCAATCGGGACAAAAGGGCTGCTGGTGGTGCTGATCACCGTCGGCGTCACTTTCCTCGGGGCCCAATGGCTCGGTCGCCGGCTCGGAGTCAGGCCGGACCTGGCCCTCCTGGTCGGAACCGGCTACGCGATCTGTGGAGTCTCCGCAGTGACGGCTATGAACGGAGTCATTCACGCTGATGAGGAGGAGGCCGCCTACGCGATCGGTCTCGTCACCCTGGCGGGGAGCCTCTCGATTGTCATCCTCCCAATCTTTGCGCAGTTGCTCGGGCTCGAGCCATCCGAGTTCGGTACGTGGGTCGGCGGGGCGGTGCACGACGTCGCGCAAACCATCGCTACCGCCTCCACCTCCACCGAGGTCGCCACCGAAGCAGCAATCGTCACCAAACTCAGCCGGGTTGCCCTCCTCGCGCCACTCATCCTCACCGTGACAGTTCGGCGACGGCGCCAAGAGCTCGAGGACATCCCGAACCGACGTCCCCCGATCCTCCCCTGGTTCGTCGTCGGATTCCTCGCTTTCGTTGCGTTGCGATCGACCGGCTGGCTCAACGACGACATCATTGGGACCGTCCGCGCTGTCGAGGGCTGCCTCTTTGTCGTCGCCCTCGTCGGCGTTGGCGCTGGCGTTGACATTTCCCGTCTTCGCCACCTTGGTGGGCGGCCATTGGGACTCGGGATGCTCACCTGGGTGCTCGTCGCCGGCATCTCCTACCTCGGAGTCGTGCTGGTCAACTGAAGAGTTCCAAATGCGTGCCACCCCTACCATTACGCCCATGAGCCGGCGCCGATGAGGTCTAACCGATGAGCGGCTGGCGTGCAGGCCTCGTAGCTATCGCCCTCGGTGGAGTCGTGCTGGCGGTGGGATGGTTCCTCAATCGGCCCGACCCCTCCGACCCCACCTCTACCACCGACCCGGTGGCCCAATCCGAGCTCCGCCTCGCCTGCTCGGCTGCTTTTTCGCTGGTCTGTGACGAGCTGGCCGAGCTCAACGGATACGGTCGGTCGGATTACTCGATCTCCGACCCCATCCCTGCGGACGCGGTCGTGATCGGCTTCGCATCGGATCTGCCGGCCGGCGCCACAGTTTTTGCCCGGAGCCCAATCGCGATCGGTGTCTGGGCGGAGAAGGCTCCGACCTTGGAGATCGAATGCGGGACCGTCACCCCCGCCTGCCTCGTCGAGCAAGCCGGAACCCCCTGGAGCGACATCGGCGGCTCCTCGGGTTGGGGAGCTGTCCGCCTTGGTCTGTCCGATCCTGAGACTGGAATCGCCGACCTCGAGGCCTGGAAGCTTATCGCCAGCCAGAACCCGGGTACCGATTTCGGCCAGTTCGTACCACTGCAACGGGAGACGGATGGTGAAGTTGTGACCGACCTGGTCTTGTTCCCCTCGCGGGCCGACATCGTGGTTGCTTCCGAAGTGGCGATCGGCTCCCAACTCGCCAACGCGCGGGGACGTGCGGGCCGCATCCGGGTCTACTACCCCGATCCAAGCCCGTTTCTGGCGGTGGCCGCCATCGGCGAAGGGCGAGCCGCGAGCAGCTTCATCGAGAGCCTGGGCTCTGCGGATAATCAATCGCTTCTCGGTAGCCTGGGCCTGCGACCGCTAACTGGTGAAACCACAAACCTCATGCAAGACCTGGGAACGCCTGCTGGTGAAGCGGTGGCGGTCACCGAAGCCGAGAAGTCGGCCCTGGTCACAAGTTGGAACTCCCTGATAGGAAACTGAAACAATGATCCGTCGTCACCGCGCTGCTCTTCTGCTCGCGATCGCCCTGGGGCTAAGCGCCTGTACCCCCGGTGGCGCCGATCCCACCGACCCCGAGGTCACCAACGTCCCGAGCGGCTGCGTCGAAGTGCCGATCGCCACCTCGCCCGAGAAGTTCACCCTGTTCACCGGTCTCGCCGAGACCTTCAACGCCCGTGGCGATGAATTCGCCGGCGAGTGTGTGGCGGTGACGGTTTACCGCGTTTCCTCCGGGGCCGGAGCGCGCATGCTCTCCGAAGGATGGCCAACCGACGGATCGGCGGGACCAGCTCCGGTGATTTGGTCACCGGCCGCTTCCTCGTGGGGAGCCATCGTCAACGAGCGTTTGGCGGCGCAGGGCCAAGAGCCGATCGCCAACGACTTCGAACGAGTGATGATCACGCCCTTGGTCTTGGGGATGCCCCGGCCGATGGCGGAAGCGTTGGGCTGGCCCGAGGCCGAGATCGGTTGGGCAGACATCCTCGCCCTGGCTTCCAACCCGGAGGGGTGGGGCGCGTTTGATCATCCAGAATGGGGCGAGTTCCGCCTGGGAAAGACCAATCCCAACTTCTCCACCTCGGGCCTCTCGGCCACCGCGGCGACCTATTACGCCGCCACCGGCAAGACCTCGGGGCTGACGGTGGACGATCTCACAGATCCCGAAGTTCTGGAGTTTGTGCGCGGGGTGGAGGCGGCCACCGTCCACTATGGCGACACCACGCTGACCTTCCTCGACAACATGTATCGCGCCGACCAAGAGGGACGCGGGCTCACCTATGCCTCGGCGGTAGCGGTCGAGGAAGTGTCGATCATCGCCTACAACCGCGGGGACCCCGCCGACACGGGCACCCCCGGCCCGGTGCCGCGAGTGCCCCTGGTCGCGGTGTATCCGTCGGAGGGGACGCTCTATTCCGACAACCCCGCCTACATCCTCGACGCCCCTTGGGTCACCGACGCCGCCCGCGAGGCGGCCGGGGCGTTCCGCGACTTCGTCATCGATGACCCGGTCAACCAACAGCGAGTGCTCGAGTTCGGATTCCGACCCGGCAACCCCGCGGTACCGGTCGGCGACCCGATCAATAGCGAGAACGGGCTCAACCCCAACAAACCCGACGTCGAGTTGGCGGTCCCTGATCCGGCAGTCCTGACCGCGCTCCTCGACAGCTGGGAGGAGAATCGAAAGACCGCCCGCATCATCATGCTGCTCGACGTCTCCGGCTCAATGGGTGACCTCACCAGCACCGGTGACACCAAGTTGGAGCTGGCCAAGCAGGCGGTGCTCTCCGGGCTCGACAGCTTCAAGCCCGCCGACGAGATCGGGCTGTGGATCTTCTCGACCAACCTCGATGGCGACAACGACTACCTCGAACTCATTCCGCCCGCCCCGCTCGCCGATATCCGCGAAAACTTCGAAGCCACCATCACTGGTTTGATCGCCAATGGCGGGACCGGTCTTTACGACTCCACCCGGGCGGCCGTGGAGGCCGTCCGCGAAGGGTTCGATCCCACCAAGATCAACGCGGTTCTCCTTCTCACCGATGGCCAGTGTGACGACGATCCGCCGGGTTGCGACCTCGACCCGCTCATCACTTTTCTTTCCTCGAACGAGCGCGACGTAGTGCGAGTATTTCCAGTGGCCTACGGCGAGGATGCCGACATCGACGAGCTCGGGGCGATTGCCACCGCTTCAGCGGCCCGGCTCTACCAGGCGACCAACCCGCTGACGATCGAACAGGTCTTCCAGCAAGTCATCTCCAACTTCTGAGCAGCTGACATGGGTTCGGTCTTCAAATACAGTCCTGCGACCCGCAAGGGTCAGAAGCTCGTGCGAGCGATGGTCACCCCCGCGGGGGTATTGGCGGCGGCCGGCCTGGTCGGTGGCGGGCTGGCGTTGGGAATCTCGGCGCCGTTCATCGCCGGCGCGGCCGCAGTCGGCTTTGTGGTTTCGGCGGTCCTCCATTTGCGGGACCCCAAGCTGCAGGCAGCGATGGTCGCTCCGGAGTTCGACCGCGACTTGTCGCGGCTCGATTCGTCCCATCGCCCGCTGATGATCCAGGGACTCGAAGCGCGGGACCGGCTCGAGGCCGCGATCCACGAATTCCAGGGAGGCGAAAACGAGGGCCTGATCGCCCGCGTCACCGAGACGCTGCGCAAGATCTATGACTCGGTCTTGTGGCTGCAAAGGGTCGACCGCTTCTTGGCCTCAGTCGATCAGCGGCAGCTCCTCGAGCGTCTGCGCAACCTCCCTGCGGGGCCGGTACGCGAAGAGGTCGAGGCGCAGGCGCAGGAAGTCGGCAACATCCAGGGTCGGCGCGAAGACGTGTTGTCGCGGATTATCGCCACCACCACTGGGATCGACACGCTGGCGGTCAAGGCGCATTCACTGGCTCTCACCACGAGCGATCCCGACCAGACGATTGACGAGGTGCGCCAGTTGCGGGCGGAGCTCAACGCCTATGCCGAGGGTTTGGAGGAGATCGAGGAGCATCTCCAGCAGGCCGTGCCCGAGATCGGGGCCTAAATGCCGACCATCACCTACGAGAACCCGGACCAGCTCGCCCGAGACGGGGCTGCCTATCTAGCGGAGCAAATCTCGGCTGCCCCCGGGCCCCGAGTCTCGGTCGGGTTGGCGGGCGGCTCGACTCCGGCCGCGGTCTACCGCCAACTCCGCCAACTCGATCTGGATTGGGGGCGCGTCGACTTCTGGCTTTCCGATGAGCGGTGGGTGCCCTGGAACCATTCCGAGTCGAACGGCAACATGGCCTACGCCAATCTCATTGCCGCCGTTTCCGCCCGGTTTCTCCGCCCTCGCTGGGCCCCTTGGCTAGAGCCCGACGAATCGGCTGCCCATTACGACGCCGAGTTGCGGTCGCTCCACCCCCGCGATCACGCCCCCGACCTGGTGCTGTTGGGGATGGGTGACGATGGGCACACCGCGTCACTCTTTCCCGACACCAAAGCGCTCCAAGCTGAGGGGCGCTGGTTCGTCGGCAACGAGGTCCGGAGCCTCAAGACTTGGCGTTTGACGGCGACGATCCCCTTACTTCACCGCGCCAACCAGTTGGTGTTTCTAATCTCCGGCGCATCGAAGGCAGAGATGGTCGCTCGCGTCGCCCAGGGGGATGACTTGCCTATCACCCGCGTTGCCAATGGCCCTGCCCCCACTACTTTTCTCATCGACCGGGCGGCGGCCGCCAAGCTCTGATGCGACTGCGGCTCGGTCTATTGGTCTTGATTTTGGTGGCGTGTTCGGCACCCGCGGCTTCAACCACCACGACAACAACGAACCCGCAGGTGGTTTCGACAACTGCCGCTGCCCCGGCCATCGCCATCTTTGCCCCGGAGACGAAAGGCGCCTATCCCGTCGTGGTCATGTTTCATGGCGGCGGTTGGTTCGGCGGGTCGCCGATTTCGACGGCTCCCTTGGCCGAGTACCTGGCCGACAACGGCGTCGTCGTCTTCAACTCCACCTACCGCACCAGCACCGGGGGTTATCCGGAAAGCTTTGACGACATCGCCTGTGCCATTCGTGACGCGCGGGCCGAGGCGAGCGAATACACCACAACTGTCGATGAGCTAACCGTGATTGGTCATTCGGCCGGAGCTCATCTGGGGGCAGTGGTGTCGCTCAGCGGGGGCACTTTCGGCGGCGACTGTGCGAGCAGTGCAGAGGTCAATCGCTTCATCGGTCTCTCCGGGGTATACGACCCGACGCTCTACACGCAATTGCTGGCCACCTTCTTTCATACCCGCTTCGAGCACGACCCCGCGCCCTGGGAGGCCGGCAACCCCTACACGTATGTTGACGAGAACCCCGATCTGGAGGTTCTTCTGCTCCACGGCGACGACGACCAAATCGTCCCGATCAGTTCCTCCGAGCTATTTGCCGATGCCCTGACCGTGGCCGGTCACAACGTCACCTTCGAAGCGATTGGCGGCGGGGATCACCAATCGACACGTCAGCCGGACACGGCCGGCCCGGTGATCCTCGATTTCCTGGTTGGAGGCTGACGAGGGCGTAGGCTCGCCCAGTGGAAACGACCTTGGTGCCGATCGACTTTCGGCTGGACCTGCGCTCGACTCTTTCGAATTTGCAGGGATGGTTTCGACCCGATGGATGGTGGTCACCGATGCGCACCCCCGAAGGTCCCGCGACCCTTCATCTTCGCCGCGGCGGCCGGGAGGTCGAGGCGAAGGCTTTCGGGACAGCCGCCGGCTGGGCGCTTTCCTCTGTGTCGAGCTTGATCGGGGTTCACGACTCCCCGGGGAGTTTGGTGACCGACCATCCCCTGGTCGCGGAACTGCATCGCCGGCACCCTGGGCTGCGTATGGGTCGGACGGGCCGGGTTTTCGAGGCTTTGGTCGTCGCGATCCTCACGCAGAAGGTCACGGGCAAGGAAGCGCATCAAAGTCTCAGACAGCTCCGCTACCGATTCTCGGACCCCGCCCCTGGGCCGGAGTCGACCCTCCGGTTGCCACCTGATCCTGATCGTCTCGCCAATAGCACCTACTTCGACCTTCACCCGCTGGGGATTGAGAAGAGGCGAGCCGACACCCTGCTTCGGGCCGCCCGCAAGGCCGTAGAAATCGATCGTCTCGCGACGGTGCCCTCGACGGAAGCGAGAGCATGGTTGGAACGGCTTCCGGGCATCGGCGTGTGGACGAGCGCCGAGACGGTCACGGTCAGCCACGGCGATCCCGATGCGGTTTCAGTCGGTGACTTTCACCTCAAGAACGTCGTCGCCTGGCACCTGACCGGCTGCCCGCGGGGAAGCGACGAGGAGATGATGGTCTTGCTCGAAGAGTTCAGGCCTAATCGAGGACGGGTGGTAAGGCTCCTCGAAACACTTGGCCATGCGCCCGCGTTCGGCCCCCGCCTGCCGATTCGGAGCTTCGCCAGCTATTAATCAGCTTTGGGGATCGAGTCCCAGTCCTGGACATCATTGCCCGCTTCGCGGGCGAGGATGTCCAAAGAGGCCGTGGCCCCCGCCCCGGCCGAGATGATCGCCTGACTTCGAGTAGGCCGCGCCGACCGACCGATCACATAAACGCGGTCATGCGAACTCTTGTAATCGCGATCGACCTCGATCGCCCCGGTCTCGGATTCGTTCAACCCGAGTGAACGCGCCAGCACCGGGTTCTTGCCTTCCGAAAGAATCAAATAGTCGGCTTCGATCGTTTCCCCACCCTCAGTTGTGGCTGTGACCCGATCATCGGCGGTCACTGCACTCACGAGTTCCGATCGGAGCTTCGCACCCGCCATGGTTGCCTGACCCCGAGCGATCGCCTGAAAATCAGAGCCGTCAATCGACAACACCCCCAGGTAATTGTTGAGCTGGGCGAAGTTCACCGCGGTCTTGTCTTGACCGACCAAGGTCACCTCGTTTCCGCCACGTGCAAGGAAAACCGCCGCCGACAAACCGCCAGGGCCATCACCGACAATGAGAATTCGTGCCATGACGCGATGGTACGTTGACGCATGCCTGTCGAGTTCACGCTCCCCGACCACGACGGCAATCCCGTTTCCGCCACCGACTACCGCGGCCGTCGCTTGATCGTCTTCTTCTATCCCGCGGCGATGACACCGGGCTGCACCGCCGAGGCCTGCGACTTCCGGGACAACTACTCATCGCTGCAAGCGGCCGGGTACGACCTGGTCGGGATCAGCCCCGACCCGCCGGCTCGCAACAAGAAGTTTCAGGAAAAAGAGAGATTGCCATTTCCGCTGCTGTCTGACGAGGACCACAAGGTTGCCGAGATGTTCGGCGCCTGGGGACCAAAGATGCTTTACGGCAAAGAGTCAGTTGGTCTCATTCGGTCGACCTTCGTGCTCGGCCCCGACGGCGAGCTCGAGCGAGAGTATCGGAACGTCAAGGCAAAAGGTCACGTCGCCCGGCTCACCGCTGAAGTCGGGTTTGAGTTAGATCGAGGAACAAAAAACCCGACACCAGAACTACGCCGCGCGTGAATCGGATATCCCCATCTCGGAGGCAGTCGATGGACCATGAAAGAGTCTGGATGCGAATTCTTGCCAACGCCGGGCACACGTTCCATCAGAAAGGTGGAAAGACCTTCACCTCGAAGCTCGTGGCCGAACGATTTATCTCCACACGACAAATCGAATGATCAGCCGAACCGCCATAGAAAAGGCCCTTGGGCGAGTGCCGCTTAAGAATGTTGCTGCTGTTCAGGACCTGTCGGCCCCCTCCTATGGGTACGGCATCCTTATGGATACGGCATCCTTATGGATACTCGGATCCGCTCGGGTGACTGGTGACGTGCGCCCCGCTCAGAGGCATTGGCGCTCGTTCTTCATAGCGACCCCGCCTCACAGCGAATTGCAGACATCGCTCGTCGGCCACGTTCCGATTCCATTCGTCCCTGCGGGTCAGCAGCCAGGACCCGGTCGCGCAGCGGCTAGTGCGCGCTGAGGCCGGGCCTCCCAACAAGGGCCTTCTCAGCACACCGAAAGACATATGCTTTATCATATGGTCATGGCGCGACGTGAAGTTCTGGTCCAACTCGATGACGAATTGGTGACTCGGTTGGACGAACTGGCCAAACGCTCGGCGGTGAACCGCTCGGAGCTCTTACGCCGTGGAGCGTTGGCCGTGTTGCTAGCCGATGAGTGGGCCCGGGCGGACGAGCGACTGAGAGTGGGGTACGCGAAATATCCGCCGGACCCCACGTTGCTTGCCGCCTCAGAACTGCTCGCCTCCGAGACCACCCCCGAGTGGTGAGACGTAACGACATCTACTGGGCCGACCTTGGATCTCAGGGAGGGAGGCGGCCAGTCTGCGTTCTGACGAGGGACGCCGCCGTCGAGATCCTCGATCGGGTCACCTGCGCCCCGATCACTCGCTCGATCAGGGGAATTCCAACGGAGGTCGAGGTCGGGCCGCTTCAGGGATTGCCTGAAAAGGCCGTGATCAGTTGCGACAACCTGATCACCATCGGGAAGACACGGCTCGACCCGGATCCCCTTGGTCACCTCGACCCCGCAACGCGCGTCGAACTCGACCGGGCGCTGCGCTACTCCCTCGACATTGTCTTCTGAGGCGTTACCTCAGCCCGCCGCCGCTTGCAACGCGGCGACATCGAGTTTCTTCATCTTGAGCATCGCCTCCATCACCCGGTCGGTTTTCTCCTTATCCGGATCACTCATCAGCAGGTAGAGGACCGTGGGAACGAGCTGCCACGACACCCCGAAGCGGTCTTTGAGCCAGCCGCATTGCTCCGACTCCGGC